>JAUWYS010000043.1 GCA_030615715.1 bacterium | reverse complement strand
AGTTCAAAAACAAAATCCCAGAGATTCTGCCAGAAAAAATAATTAAAGCCCAAAATTTTTTGCCAATTAAGCAGGCAATCTGGCAAGTTCACTTCCCCGATTCGATACCACAGGCAGAGAAAGCCAGGGCCCGCTTTTCTTTTGAGGAACTTTTTTTAATTGAACTTTCGGTTCTAAAAGAAAGATTAAGATTGAATAAAGAGAAGGCGCCGGCCATCCCCTTGAACGTTGAGTTAACCAAAGAATTTGTTGACTCTTTACCTTTTAAACTGACTGATGCTCAAAGGAAATGTACCTGGCAGATTTTAAAGGATTTAGAAAAACCAAGACCAATGTCTCGACTCTTAGAAGGTGATGTTGGTTCGGGCAAAACCGTGGTGGGGGTGATGGCTGCTTTAAATGTGTCTAAAGCAGGTTTTCAGACAGCTTTTATGGCGCCGACCGAGATTTTAGCCAAACAACACTTTCAAGAGGTAATAAAACTTTTAAAACCATTCAAAATAAGAATTGCTCTCTTGACTGGCAAGGAAGATAAAATTGTTGCTCAGAAACTGGAAAATGAGATTTTGGAGATTTCCCGAGCTAAACTCTTGGACAAAGCAAGAAAGGGAGAAATTGACGTTTTAATTGGCACCCATGCTTTAATTCAGGATAAAGTGAAGTTTAAAAATTTAGCCCTTTGTATTATTGATGAACAGCACCGCTTTGGAGTTGAACAGCGAGCTAAACTTAGCACGGGTCGCGCCGGAGAGGAAAAACTTATTCCTCACCTATTATCAATGACTGCCACCCCTATCCCCCGAACTTTGGCTTTAACGGTTTATGGGGATTTGGATTTGTCAATTTTAGATGAGATGCCTAAGGGAAGGAAAAAAATAATCACCAAAGTTATTCCACCGGAAGAAAGAGAAAAAGCTTATGATTTTATCAGAGAGCAGGTTAAAGCAGGACAGCAGGTTTTTGTCATCTGCCCCAGGATAGAGCCAAGCGACAAGAGACAAGAGACAAAAGACAAGGATATCTTAGGTTGGGCGGAAGCCAAAGCGGTTAAGGAAGAATATGAAAAATTGCGGAAAGAGATTTTCCCAGATTTAAAAGTAGCCATGTTGCACGGCAGAATGAACTCTCGAGAAAAAGAAAAGGTGATGAAGGGCTTCAAAAATAAGAAGGTCGACATCTTGGTTTCAACCTCGGTGGTTGAAGTTGGTATTGATATTCGCGGAGCCACCGTGATGCTTATTGAGGGAGCTGAAAGATTTGGTTTAGCTCAATTGTATCAGTTCCGGGGAAGAGTTGGCCGAGCAAACCTACAATCTTATTGTTTTTTATTCACTGACTCCCCTGCCAGAAAAACTCGCCAAAGATTGGAGGCAATTGTTAAAGCAGAAAATGGTTTTGAGCTGGCTCAAAAAGATTTGGAAATCCGGGGGCCGGGAAGTTTGTCTGGTGTGAAACAGTGGGGAATTCCTGATTTAGCTATGGAGAATTTAAAAAACCTCCCCTTGGTGGAAAAAACCCGGGAGGCAGCTCAAGAACTCTTAACCGAAGACCCCGACCTAAAAAAATATCCCCCTTTAAGGGAGAGATTGAAGAAATTTAAAAAGAGAATTCACTTGGAGTAGTTTTTTCTGACTTTGGGGGTATTCCAGAATTCGAGGTAGCGTCCTAACATCAGTCGGATTTGAGCATCTAAGGCGGGCAGGGAGCCAAAGATTATTAAAACCGGAGGTAAAAATAACCATTGAAAGATCATGGAAAGGTTTTTTAAGGGAGAGATTCCCTTGGGCCGGGGAGGTAAATGAAGTATGTTGAGAATGATGGCGCAAATCATGCCGAACATGGCAAAGGTCATAATTCTGCCGGTTAATCGGGGAAGGTTGTAAGCAAGTATGGTGACGTTAAATTCTTCTCCTCCCAAAAGTAAAGGCAACCAACCCAGAAACAAAATTAAAATAGAGGCGCAAGCCCAAGACCAAAATCCCTCAAGGGCAATTGAAGAATAGAAAATCTTTTTTCTCAAAGGGATTTTTTTGTTTTTCAAAAAACCAAAAAGTAAATAAGGGATTTCAGTGCAACCCCAGGCCCATCTTCTTTGTTGTTTGTACTGATTGGCAAAGGTTTTAAAAAAGCTTGAAGCGTTTACTACATCCATAGACAACGGATAGTACAGGGGGATAACCTGGTAATCTCCATCATATTTAAAAAAGGACTTCCAAAATATTCGGGAGTCGTCAGGAACTAAATTGTGAGGATAACCTACCTCCAGAAAACTTTTGAAGGGCATGGAATGGGAAGAATAAGTGACTGCCTGTTCCGGCCTTTCTTGCTGCATCATTTGCCAGAAAGTATTGCTGGTGGCAACAACCCTGCTGAAAGCCGGGGCTTCCCAGATATTGTTGTGATAGACCGGAATGGGCTGGAAGCTGCTTCTTAATCGATTTTTTGAGGTTAAGTAGTGGTAAGTTAAACAGAGAAAGTATTGAGGGAAAACTTTGTTATCGATATCAAAATTTGATACGACAATGCTTTGGTAAGGGATTTTGAGATTATCAATTAGTTTTTTTGCTTCTCGACCAGCAAA
>JAUWYS010000004.1 GCA_030615715.1 bacterium | reverse complement strand
ATTAAAGTTTGCAGAACCAAAGTAATGCTGCCAGCTGTCTCAATTTTAACTTGAATATCTTTTGATTTGATTTCTTCGGGAGAAAACCAAATTTCCTCTGACCCCAATTCATCGCCCTCTAACTTTCCTTGACAAAGCTCCCCCAAAGCTCGGAGGCCGAAAAGGTGCTGTCGCATCAAGCCTGATTTTTCTCTGCCTTTTCTGATGTTAAAAACATGGCAGGGTTGACGAGTGACTGCCGACAGGGCCGCTGCCGTTCTCAGAATTTGTCCGCCCCCTTCAAATTTTGAACCATCAACTTCAATCATAACTTCATTTTAGCTCCCTTTAAAATAATCACAACTACATCTATTGGCCCCGTTAGAAAAATTCCGATTTCTAAAGGGGTTGACAAGGAAATTAAAAGAGTTAAGATGAGATGTAATACAACATGCCAGATTCTCCAAACTACTACCTAACTAAAGAGGGATTGAGAGGGCTAAAAAGAGAGTATGAGGAGTTATTAAAAATAAGAAAACTCAAATCAAAAGGCGATGTTCCTTCGGTTTTTCACTCTGAAGAATTAAGTGCTGAATTCGTTGCTTTCCGGGAAGACCTTGACCTTCTGGAATCGAGAATTGAGGAACTGGAACATATTTTGAAAAACATTGAACTTATTAAACCCCCTTCCCCCAAAGAAAGAGACAAAGTCCATTTGGGCGCAACTTTAAAAGTTGAATTGGATGATGAAATTGACGAATTTACAATTGTCGGGACCTTAGAAGCTAACCCTTCGCAAAAGAAGATTTCCAATGAGTCGCCTATAGGAAAATCCTTATTAGGGCATAGGGTAGGAGATATAGTGGCAGCTAAGACAGAGATGGTAAATCATATCTGTAAAATATTAGCCATAAAGTATGACAATAAAAAATAATCCCCTTAAATGAAAGTTTTTGATTATGGAGGGAATTAAGAAATTCAAAATTGATACAGGGGAACTTTCTCAAAGAGAGAAAGTTCTTTTTGATAAATTAATGAAGACTGCTGAACTTATTCGGCCTCTTTATCTCAAACAGAAAAACCAAAAATATCCAGGGGCTAATTTTTATCCCCCTGATGCTTCAAAAGAAGAAATTAAGAAAGCAGCTGAAAGAGACCCCGCTATTTTAGATCCTTATACCTTTGTTGAGCGTGACAAATCTGGTGAGCTAATAGCTATACCCTTCCATGTTAAATTTGCTAAGGAACTTCAGCCAATTAGTAAACTCTTAGAAGAGGCGGCCGAACTCTCGGATGATGAAGATTTTTCTATTTATCTCAAAAAAAGAGCCCAATCACTAATTAACGGTAATTATAAGGAGAGCGAAATTTTCTGGTTGGAAAGTAAAGTCTTTAAATTCGGTTTTGTTATTGGTCCCATTGAACGATACTTGGATAAGTTATTTTTTGTAAAATGTGCCTACCAAGCTTGGCTGGGAATTTTGGACGAAAAAGAGACAGCTGAGGCTAAACAACTCAAAGATGCAGTCTTGGTGGGTCGAAGAAAAATTCTCCCTGGTTCCGAAAAAGTGGATGTTTCGAAGTTGGACATTAGGATTGATAAAACTGCTATCTTTTCTGGCTTGATAGCTGACTTCTCTTTTACTGGAACCAATCTTCCTAACGATGTTGAGTTGATGGAGAAATACGGCTCAACCGTCTCAATATTTAAAACATCTCTGGATTTGAATTTCAAAGAAGATCATTTACCAATTTTCCAAACTGTTTTTGATAAGAATTTACAAAAGTCCTACTCTGACGAGGAACTCTTTAAGGCGTCATTGAGGTGTATCATCTTGCATGAAGTAGCCCACAGCATTATTCGTTATCGAGATGCCGAGGAAAGATTGAAAGACCTCTTTCCAGCTCTTGATGAACTCTTTGCTTACATCTTAGGCATTAAAGGATGTGGAACTTTACTCCTAAAAGGAGTTTTAACCCAGAAAGAACTTGAGGCAATTCTAATTATGCACATCTGTCGCAACTTTACTTGGTGGTTAGATTCAATTAAAAATCCTGATGTTTTTCATTACGCTAAAGGAGCGGCTATTGCTACTAATTATTTTTTACAAGAGAAAGCTATAAAAGTAGATAAGGGAATTTCTTGGCCTGATTTTACTAGACTTTGTATTTGTATTGACCATCTTTGCCGACTTCTTGAATATCATTTAGCCCTGGGAAGCTATCAAGAAGCTAAAAGGTTTATTGGAGAATACGGCTCTTCTGATATTTTCAAGTCATTTTTGCCCCGGCTGAAGAAACTTCTGAAGAAGTGATGGTTAGGTCTTTTCCCGACATTTATCTCGGCCAGCCCCGGCCGATTTTTTTTATTTACTCTAAATGCCAGGCAACTTTTGAAATTTCTGGTATAATAATAAAATATTAATGAAGAAAGTTCTAAAATTTGTCATTGCTTTATCAATTGGTTTGGTTATTTTCGGCTTTGTTATGGGAAGGGCTGGCTGGGACAGATTGAGCGAAGCCTTTGTTTTATTTTTGAGCTTTAAGGGAATAATAATTGTCCTGCTAACTTTCGTCATAGCAGCCATCAGCGTTTTAAGGTGGAAACTAATCTTGCGATCTCAGGGTTTGGATGCCAGGGTCAAAGATTTGGGGAAGTTATGGTCGGTGGGATTTGCCATAAGTTTCCTTACCCCGATCTCTCTTCTCGGGGGAGAGGCTTTCCGAATATATCTAACAAAGAAAAAATTTAATTTCAGCTGGGAAAAAAGTGCCGCCTCAGTCATCATTGACAAAATTTTGGACGGCACTTTGTTTTTGATGTTTCTGATAGTCGGGATTCTGGCTTTTTTGTTTTATGGTCATTTTCCTTCTCACATGATGGCTTGGCTGGTAGCTTTAATAATTTTGGGATTATTGGGGATTCTGTTGCTTTTCTATTTTAAAGCCGTCAACAGAGAGAGTGTTCTGGAATGGTTTTTGAAAGTTTTTGGAATTAGAAAAGAGAAGTTTAAGAACACGCCAAACGGCAAAATAATATTTGGTACCGAAAAAGAGGTTATTCGTTTTTTCTCACCTCGGAGAAGGGCTTTCTGGAAGGGGCTTAGTTTAAGTTTTTTAAGATACTTTTTACTTTTTTTAAGGGCGGCTCTGTTAATCTTCTTTTTGAAAGAGGGGATTGAGGTTTCCAGGGCGCTGGCTATTTATGGTTTCGCCAACCTGGGGTTACTTTTTCCTTTGCCGGCTGGTCTGGGAAGCTTGGAGGCAGCTTCAGCTTTTAGTTTTGGAACCTTGGGCTTGGGCTTTGCCACCGGAACAATTTTCGGCATGGTTTGGCGGGGGGCCGATTTATTTTTGTGTCTGATAGGGGTCGTTTTCTTGGTTAAATTCGGGGCGGAACTTGCTGAAGTTAAAATTTTAGGATTCATTGACAACTTAAAGAAACTAAAATGAAATTTTCTGTTTCAACAAAAGGTTTCAATGATATAATTAATATAACCGATAAGCTTTCTCAATTGGTCAAAGAATCAAAAGTGAAAGAGGGGATTTGTTTGATATCTTCTCCTGGCTCAACTTGTGGCCTGACCACCATTGAATATGAGGAAGGAGTAATTGAAGATTTAAAAAGGGCTCTGGAAAGGATTGCTCCGATGAATGAAGATTATAAGCATTGCCAGAAGTGGGGCGATTGCAATGGTTACGCCCATGTCAGGTCAGCCCTGCTTAAACCATTTTTAGCCGTACCCATTGAAAATGGGAAATTAGTTTTAGGCCAATGGCAGCAAATCGTTTTCTTGGACTTCGACAACCGGCCAAGAGAAAGGGAAATATTAGTTAAGGTAATTGGTAAATAATAATGAAATTCAAAATTAACCGCATTGTCAAATACCTTATCTTGAGTGATTTAGCATTTTGGAGTGGTTGGGGTCTAATTACCCCAATTTTTGCCATTTTTATTGTCGAGAAAATTGAAGGAGGAGATATAGTAGTTGTAGGAATCGCCTCAGCTATTTTCTGGATTTTAAGATCTATTTTAAGAGTACCGATGGGCTTGTTTTTGGATAAAAACTACGGAGAAAAAGATGATTTTTGGTTTATAGTTTCTGGTTTTTTAATGGCTGGCCTAGTTCCTTTTGGTTTTTTACTGGCTTCTTTACCTTGGCATATTTATTTACTTCAAGCTTTTTACGGTTTAGGGATAGCTTTAAATACTTCTGGCTGGGCAGCCATCTTTACTCGCCATATTGACAAAGGGAAAGAAGCTACTGAATGGGGATTAGATGGAACAGCCGTAGGGTTAGGAGTAGGAATTGCTGGAGCAATCGGCGGCTTTATGGTTTCTAAATTTGGTTTTGAGCCAGTCTTTATTGTGGTAGGAATTTTAGGAATTATTGGAGGCCTCCTGCCTCTTCTTATCTATAAAGCTCTAATTGTCCCCAAGAAAGAAAAAGGAGTTCCTTTTGGCCCGGCTGAGCCTCCTCTCCCTCGGTAATATACCTCTAGGGATAATTTTTGCTGGTGTTCAAAATATGAAAAACCAGGAAATTGCCAAGATATTTTATGAGATTGCTGATTTTTTGGAAATGGAAGAAGTGGCTTTCAAACCCTATGCTTATCAAAAAGCAGCCTTGGCTTTGGAAACTCTGGGTGAAGATATTGGAGAGATCTACCAAAGAGGGGGCAAGAAGGCGCTGGAGGAGATTCCAAGTATTGGTAAAAATATCGCTGAGAAAATTATTGAATATCTAAAAACTGGCAAAATAAAACATTATCAGGATTACCAAAAGAAATATCCAGTGGATATGGCTGAGCTTACTTCGGTTGAAGGGTTGGGTCCCAAAATGGTCAGGGATTTGTACAAACATCTGAAGATTAAGAATTTAAAAGATTTAGAAAAAGCTGCCAGAGCCAGCAAGATTAGAAACCTTCCCAATTTCGGCGAACAGACAGAGAAAAACATTTTACAAGGAATTAAATTCTTGAAAAGGAGCAAGGGGAGATTTCTTTTGGGGGAAATTTTACCTCGAGTCAGAGAAATTGAAAATAGCTTGAAAAATCTAAAGGAAGTGGAAGAGATTAGTGTTTGCGGTTCAGTCAGGAGAATGAAAGAGACCATTGGAGATGTTGATTTTTTGGTGGTGACAAAAAGTCCTCAAAAAGTGATGGACTTTTTTTGTTCTCTGCCCGGCATTGTTAAAATTTGGGGTACCGGAATAACTAAGTCCTCCGTAAGATTAGCAGAGGGCTTTGGCATGGATTTGCGAGTTGTTCCCAGAAAATCTTACGGCTCGGCCTTGCAGTATTTTACCGGTTCAAAAGAGCATAATATTCAAACCAGGAAAATTGCCATGGATAAGGGGTTGAAACTTAATGAATACGGAGTTTTTAGAGGGAAAAAGCAGGTGGCTGGCAAAACCGAGGAGGAGGTTTACAAAATCTTGGGCATGAAATGCCCTCCTCCAGAAATAAGAGAGAACAGGGGAGAAATTGGAGCAGCCCTTCGGCAAGCTCAGGGCAAGCCCAATGGATTACCTAAATTAGTAGAATTGAAAGATATCAAGGGTGATTTACATTGCCATTCCAAATGGGACGGAGGAGAGAATACCATTTTGGAAATGGCTCAAGAGGCCATGGCTCAAGGTTATCAATACCTGGGCATTGCTGACCACACTAAATTCTTAAGGATTGAGCATGGCTTAGATGAGACAAAATTGGCTCAACAGAGAAAAGAAATAGACAAGCTAAATGCCAAAATCCAAACATCAAATGCCAAATTTAAGATTCTCCAAGGAGCGGAGACCAATATCTTAAATGATGGTTCAATAGACATCAAAGATGAGGCCTTGAAGAAATTGGATTATGCCATTGCTGGCGTTCATTCAAATATGAAGATGGCTAAAGAGAAAATGACCGAAAGGATTATCAGAGCCATGAAAAATCCCTATATCAAAATTATCTCCCACCCCACTGGCAGAATTCTGAAAAGAAGGGACGAATACCAAATTGACATTGATAAAATTTTAAGAGCTGCCCGAGAAACAAAAACCATCTTGGAAGTAAACTCTTTTCCTGAAAGATTGGACTTGAATGATGTTAATGTTAAAAGAGCCGTTGGGGCAGGGATAAAATTGATAATCAACACTGACTCTCACCATAAGGACCAATTAAGGTTCATGGAATATGGCGTAGCCACCGCTCGCCGAGGTTGGGCTGAGAAAAAAGACATCATCAACACTCAACCCTTAGAGAAATTGCTAAAATTCTTCAAATAACTTAAAATAGAAAAATCTATGGAAAATCAAAAACAAGTCCAAACTCAAGCCCCCCAGAAGCCCCAGGAAAAAACCCAGAAACCAAATCAATTTATTTGGGTGGTTTTAGGAATAGCAGCCATATTACTTTTTTGGCTGTTATCTTCTTGGGTTTATAAGTGAATATGCCAATAGAAAAATCGGCAGGCGCCATTGTCTTCCGACGAAACGAAGAAATAAAATATCTTTTAATCCAATATCAAAGAGGCCACTGGGAATTTCCCCGAGGTCTTATTGAGAAAGGGGAGTCCCTGGAAGATACGGCCAGGCGGGAAATTAAAGAAGAGGTGGCTTTAGAGGAGATTAAGTTTATCCCTGGATTTAAAGAGTGGATAAAGTTTTTCTTCAAGTCCAGGGGAGAGAATGTGATGAAGATTGTCATCTTCCTTTTGGCCCAAACTAAAACAGAAAAGGTAAAACTGTCTTACGAACACAAAGATTATCTCTGGCTTCCCTATCAGGAAGCCATCAACCGTTTAACCTTTAAGGGTTCCAAAGAGGTTTTAAGAAAAGCCAATGAATTCCTTTCAAGAAAAAGTTTATGAAATAGTTAAAAAAATTCCCAAGGGGAAAGTTCTGACTTACAAGAAAGTAGCTCAAAGAGCCGGCAGGTCTAAAGCCTGGAGAGCGGTAGGGAATATTTTAGCTAAAAACAAAAACCCAAACATTCCCTGCCACCGGGTCATCAGAACCGATGGAAAAATTGGAGGTTATAATAAAGGAGCGAGAAAGAAGATTGAACTATTAAGAGAAGAAGGTAATATAATTAAAGATGGCAAACGCTTTGATAGTAAAAAATAAATAGCACCTTAAAAGGAGTAAAGGGAATGAGAAAGGTAAAAGATTTAGACGGAATAATAAAGGCTGTTGGTGAGATTGGGAAAGAAGCTAAGAAAATCAGCACTGATTTACAAAGAATACTGCAGGGAATTAAAAATCCGGATGACTCAGCTGAAAAGACCATCCAGGAATTATTAGCTTTGAGCGGTGAGATTTGTTCTACTCTCAAATCCGTGGAGGAAATTAGAGAAATAGCATTAGAGAAAAGAATTAAGCTTGAAGAAAAGGGCCCACCATAGTGGGCTCTTTCCAATTCTTTTTAGATTAAGCTTATCCTTTTACTTCCTCCACGATTTTTTTGAAAATCTCTGGTTTTTCTCGGGCAAGTTGAGCTAAGATTTTTCTATCAAGCTCAATTTTATTTTTCTTCAAACCATTGATAAATTTACTATAAGAAATTCCCAATTCTTTGCAGAAAGCTGCAATTTGGATTTGCCAAAGACGCCTTGCCTCTCTTTTCTTGACTCTTCTGTCTCTGTAGGCATATTTTCTGGCATGGATGAGGGCTTCTTTGGCTTGGCGGTATTTCGTCTTTCTGCCCCAACGAAAACCTTTCGTCTCTTTAAGGAGGCGCTCTCTTTTTTTATGAGCAGTTTTTCCTCGTTTGACACGAACCATGAATTTTAAATTAGCCCATTAGCTTCTTTATCTTTTTGGCCAAGGGCTTTGAAACGTGAACCCATTTGCGGGTCTGTCTTATTTTCTTTCCCGATTTCTTTGCCCGGAAATGGTCTTGACCAGTAGCCCTTCTCATCACCTTGCCGGTCTTGGTAATTTTAAATCTCTTTTTTAGTGATTTTCTCGTTTTCATAAATTATTCTTTAGCGATAATCATGGTTAATCCTCTGCCCTCTCTTTTTAATTCTCTTTCAATTTTAATGGGCACAGTTTCCTTCAGAACTTCCAAAAAGTGATTTATTTTTTGTTTAGAAAAATTGCTGAGGGCTCTTTCTCTTCCACGGAGCACCATTTCAACCCTGACCCGATAACCCTTTTTTAAGAATTTTTCGGCTGCCCTAACTCGAGTTTCCAGATCGTGCTCTGAGATATTAAAACTCAATCTAACGTTTTTTAACTCGCCGGCCTTGGTTGCTCTCTTCTTTCTTTCTTTTTTACTCTCTCGGTAGAGATACTTCCCATAATCCATTATCTTACAAATCGGAGGTTGCACTTTTTGAGTTATTAAAATAAGGTCTAACCCTGCTTCTTTGGCTTTTTGAATGGCTTCTTGTAAATTAAAAATCCCAAGCTGCTTGCCGTCTGGGTCAATTACCCTTACTTTGTCAGCTCTTATTTGATTGTTGATAAAGACTCTTTTTGGCAAAATTTTGATTCTGTGGAGACGGTGGGAATTGAACCCACGTGTAGAAGATTTTCTGAAAGCAAATCTACAAGCTTAGTTTGCTTTATTTTTTAGAACATCAGAACAAGAAGCAAACGAAACTTCTGATGTCCGAACCCCATAGATTTCAGTAATTGTTTGGGGTAGAGCAACTACCTATCTCGATGATATGACACCCAAAGTTACTTATCGAGAATCAGCAACTCGGATGGCTTTACGCTAATGCGTAAGCGGGTTTAGCGAATAAGTTCTCACTTATTTTTTGTGAAAGTTTAATGAGGATCCACACCTCAGCTTGCTAGCTTCAGAGAAACTCCTATCGAATCCGTGCGTCCCCTTTTAGAGCTTTCCGTATTTCTCTCTCAACTTCTCTTTTTTTGATTTTTTCTCTTTTGTCAAATTTCTTTTTTCCGCGGGCAATCCCGAACTCGAGCTTGATTTTACCCTTATCAGTATACACCCTTAAAGGCACCATCGTCAAGCCTTTCTGGCGGGCCTTACCAATTAAATGCTTGATTTCCGCCTTTTTCAAAAGGAGCTTTCGGCTTCTCTGAGGAAGATAATCTTTGGGAGCATTTTTGGGTTGGTAGGGAGGAATGTTAGCTCCTATCAAAAAAACTTCCTCTCCCTTGAGTACCACAAAACTGCCCCTTAAACTTATTTTCCCAGTTTTAATTGATTTTACCTCCTGGCCAATTAAAACAATGCCAGCTTTAAATTTCTCCAAAACCTGGTAGTTAAACAGCGCTTTTTTATTTTCAATGATGGTTCGCATGCTTTAATTCTAACAAAAAATGAGCTAAACTAAAACATATGATAAGAAATGAAATAGCAAAATTACTCAGAGAAATTACTGGCAAGGAAGCAAGGATAGAGCATCCAGCAGATGCTGGGCATGGTGATTACTCAACTAACATAGCTATGGAGGCTAAGCTTGACGCTAAGGAAATTGCAAGAAAGATTGAGGATAATCCCATGTTTGAAAAAGTTGAGGTGGCTGGACCCGGTTTTATTAACTTTTTTCTTACCAAAGAATTTCTACTTGATACAATAACTCAGATTCTAAGACAAAAAGAAAAATATGGTGGAGCAGAACAAGGAAAAACGTTAGTAATAGATTATTCTGCGCCAAATATTGCCAAACCCTTTGGTATAGGTCACTTACGTTCAACCATTATTGGTCAAGCCCTTTACAATATTTATGAATTTTTAGGTTGGCAATGCATTGGAGATAATCACCTGGGAGATTGGGGAACCCAGTTTGGGGAACTAATTTATCAATTAAAGAAAGACAAATTAAAAGACAAGGCAGGGAAGGAAAAAAATAAAATCTTGGAAGACTTAACCATTGAAGAATTAGAGAAATTGTATGTCAAATTTCATGAAGAAGCAGAGAAAACTCCGAAGATGGGAGAAGAGGCAAGGTCTTGGTTTAAAAAATTAGAAAAAGGAGATAAGGAGGCTAAAGAAATTTGGCAAGCTTGTGTAGATTTAAGTTTGAAAGAATTTGATAGAATCTATAAACTCCTTGCAATAAAAATTGATTGTGCTTTGGGAGAGAGTTTTTACCAAGGAATGCTAAAAAAAGTCATTGATGAAGCAATTAAGAAAAAAATTGCTACTAAAAGTCAGGGTGCCTTGATTATTAAATACCCCCAAGAAAAGTTACCTCCAGCCATGATTTTGAAATCTGATGGAGCCACCACCTATTTAACTCGAGATTTAGCCACTATAAAATACCGATTAAAAAAATGGAAACCAGATTTAATCCTTTATGAAGTTGGAGCTGAGCAGTATCTTCATTTCAAACAATTGTTTTGGGCAGTAGAACTTTTAAGATGGGCAAAGAGAGAAAAGTTTTTCCATGTAGCTCATGGACTCATTCGTTTCAAAGAGGGAAAACTTTCTACCAGGAAAGGCAGGACAATTCATTTAGAAGAAGTTTTGAAAGAGGCAATTAAGAGAGCAAGAAAGATTATTGAACAATCAGAGACAGGTAGAGGATTATCCAAAGAAGAAAAAGAGAAAGTGGGGGAAGCAGTAGGAATTGGTGCTGTAAAGTATAACGATTTATCTCAGCATTACAGTGGAGATATTATCTTTGATTGGGATAAAATTTTAAATCTTAAGGGAAACTCCGGTCCCTATTTGCAATATACCTTTGCTCGATGCCAAAGTGTACTTAGAAAAGCTGAATATAAAGTTAAGGATGAGAAGATAAAGTCTATTGACTTGAATAAAGAAGAAGAAGATATTTTGAGAATAATTTACGAATTCCCTGAAGTAATTGAAGAAGCAGCTAAGAATTTTTCTCCTAATTTGATTTGTAATTTCATCTTTGGTTTAGCCCAAAGATACAATCTTTTCTATACCCTACATCCAATTATTAAAGCCGAAACTCCTGAGCTTAAAGTATTTAGATTGGCTTTAACGGCTGCGATTGCCCAAGTATTAAAAAATGCTCTTTCTCTCCTTGGCATTTCTGCTCCAGAAAAAATGTAATATGCGAAACACTTATTTTATTTTAAGGCACGGGGAAACACCCTATCAGCTTCAGAAGGAGAAGATATTGTACCCTTGGCCAGAACCTTCCCCAATTTTATTAACCGAGAAAGGAAAAGAACAGGCAAAAGTTGCAGCTGAAAAACTCAAGAAAGAGAAAATTGATTTGATTTATGCTTCAGACATGCCCCGAACCCGCCAGACAGCTGAAATGGTGGCTAAAGAGCTTGGTGTTGAAATAATTTTTGACCCTCGGCTTTGGGAGAGAAATATGGGGATTTATCGAGGAAAACCAATAGAGGAATACCGGCGGGCTTTTCCTATTCGCAAAGAAAAATTCTCCAAGCCCCCTCTTCAAGGTGAGAGCTGGGATGATGTTAAACAGAAAGTAATAGATTTTCTAAAAGATATTGATAAAAAACATCAAGGAAAGAATATTTTGATTGTTAGTCACGGCTGTCCTTTATGGCTCCTGCAAGGAGGAATAAAAGAGTTAAATGAGGACGAACTTTTAGAACAAAAAGCTAAACTTTCCCTTGAAGTTGGCGAAGTTAAAAAACTATGACTCCAGAATTCCCCAAAATTGAGAAAGAGATTCTAAAATTCTGGAAAGATAATAAGATTTTTGAAAAGACCCTAAAAAAGACAGAAAACTGTCCCAGACTTATTTTTTTTGATGGACCGATTACGGTTAATGCTCGACCTGGCGTTCACATGACTTTAGCTAGAATCTATAAAGATGTCATTCCTCGTTTCAAGACCATGCAAGGTTTTTATGTCAAAAGAAAAAATGGCTGGGACACCCACGGCTTGCCAGTGGAAATTGAGGTGGAGAAAAACCTGGGCTTCAAAACCAAAAAAGACATTGAGAGAATTGGCATTGAAAAATTCAACAAAGAATGCAGGAAAAATGTCCAAAAATACTTGCCACTTTTTAGAGATATTACCGAGAGAATTGCCTATTGGGTCGATATGGATGACCCCTACACCACCTATGACAAAGAATACATGGAAACACTCTGGTGGATTATTAAACAAATTTGGGATAAGAGGCTTTTGTATCAGGATTTCAAGGTTGTTCCTTACTGCCCGAGATGCGGCACTACTCTTTCAAGCCACGAAGTAGCTCAAGGATATAAAAAGATTAAAGAGCCTTCTTTGTATCTAAAGCTCCCGGTTAAAGGAGAGAAAAATACTTATTTGTTGGTTTGGACAACTACTCCCTGGACTTTACCGGGCAACGTGGCGGTGGCAGTTAATCCAGGGTTCAGTTATGTCAAAGTAAAGGTGGCTGAAGAATTTTTAATCTTAGCCAAAGGAAGATTGAATGTTTTGGACAAAGAATATAAGATTGTTGAGGAATTTAAGGGAAAGGAATTACTGGGTATGGAGTACCAGCCACTTTTTGATTTTGCTAAACCAGAGAAAAAAGCCTATTCGGTGATTGCTGGAGATTTTGTTTCTCGAGATGAAGGGACGGGTTTGGTTCATATGGCTCCAGCTTTTGGTGAAGATGATATGCAAATTGGCAAGAAAAATAATTTGTCAGTTATTGTCAATGTTGATGAGGAAGGTAAATTTACCAAGGAGGTTAAACCCTGGGCAGGCCAGAGTGTTACCGATGAGAAATTAAATAAAGAAATTATAACAGAACTCCAAAAAAAGAAACTTTTGTTCCGAGAAGAACTTTACGAACATGACTATCCCTTCTGTTGGCGATGTAATTCCAAGCTGATTTATTACGCTAAAAAAAGCTGGTTCATTAAGATGACTGCCTTGAGAGAGAAGCTCTTAACTAATAATAAAAAGATAAACTGGGTTCCTTCTCACCTTAAGCAAGGTCGTTTTGGTGAGTGGCTGCGAGAAGTTAAAGATTGGGCTTTTTCTCGCGAGAGATATTGGGGAACTCCTTTGCCCATTTGGCAGTGTCAAGAATGCGATTATCAAAGATGTCTTGGTTCAATCAAGGAAATTGAAGAGCTACAAACTGCTAATGATAAGATAGAAGACCTCCACCGTCCTTACATTGATAAGGTGATTCTTAAATGTGAAAAATGTGGAGGGAAAATGAAGCGTGTTTCTCAAGTCATTGATGTTTGGTTTGATTCAGGGGCTATGCCTTTCAGCCAGTATCATTATCCTTTTGAAAACTCAGACCTGATTGATGAAAAGATACAATATCCAGCTGACTATATTGCTGAAGCCATTGACCAGACCAGAGGTTGGTTTTATACCCTTTTAGCCATCGCTACCTTACTTTGTAAGGGGACTCCCTACAAAAATGTTCTTTGCTTGGGACATGTTTTAGATGCCCGAGGAGAGAAGATGTCAAAATCCAAAGGAAACATCGTTGACCCCTGGGAGATTACTGATAAGTATGGAGCTGATGCTCTTCGTTGGTATTTCTACACCTTGAATCAACCTGGCGACTCAAAACTTTTCTCTGAAAAAGATTTAAACAACGTTTTAAAAAGATTCATCATGACTTTCTGGAACTCCCATTTATTTTTCCAGACCTATTTAACAAAAAAATTTGACTATCACGATAAAAGCGAAGATATTTTGGACAAATGGATTCTTTCCTGTTTCAATAGATTAATTTCGGAAGTTACCCGGGGCCTGGAAAAATATGATATTACCGGCGTCACCAGGAAAATAGAAAATTTTGTGGTTGAGAACCTCTCTTTATGGCATATCAGGCGCTCCAGAAAACGGTTTCAAAAACCTGCCAGCGAAAAAGAACTGAGAGAGAGTACAGCAACCCTGGGATTTATTCTTTTGAATTTAAGCAAATTAACTGCTCCCTTTATCCCGTTTCTATCAGAGAAAATCTATCAGGATTTAACAAAAAAAGAGAGTGTTCACTTGGCAGACTGGCCCAAAGCAAATGAAAAATTGATTGATGACGAATTAGAAAATGCAATGGTAGAAGTTCGTGAGATTGTTGCAAAAGCATTGGCAGAAAGGGCAAAAGCAAGAAAAAAGATAAAACAACCTCTTTCTTCACTGTCTTCTTCTTCATCAACTTCGTCATCATATTCATCTTCCTCTCTATCTTCTTCTAAATCCAAAAGAGAATTATTGGAATTAATAAAAGAAGAAATAAATGTTAAAAAAATAACTCACAAAATTGGAAAAACAGAAACAAAATTAGACACAAAAATTACCCCAGAATTGAAAGAGGAAGGTCAGGTTCGGGAAATTATCCGTCATCTCCAAGCACTAAGAAAGAAGGCCGGCTTAACACCCCAAGATAAAATTTCAATCTATTATTCAGGCAGTCCCAAATTAGCTAAAATTTTATTCAAAAACAAAACCTTGATTCAAAAAGAAACCAAGACTAAAGACCTCACCCGTTTATCAGAAAAAGAGGTTACTGCTGAGGAAAAGAAACTTAAAATTGATAATGAAGAACTTAATTTAGCTATCAGAAAGGTCGACAAAAAGTAAGAATTAAAATATATATGGCATTACCATTTCAAAACAAACCAAGAGTTCCTCGCAAAGCTCCATCGTCACCGCCCCCAGAAAAGAAACCCAGCAAGCCGGATTTTTACGGTCCAGGCGGTTCTGTTCCCCTTTCAAGATTAACGGGAAAATTTAGAAACGCTCCTTCAGCGATTCCAGGCACTACAAGACCGATGAGTACAGAAGAAAAAGAGAATCTTGCGAAAGAGTTTACTTATGGAAAACATGGTCCGGATATTGGTCGTGACGACGCCCGAAGCGTAATTGACAAACTCAAAGAAAAAAAAGATAAAGCAAAAACTTATGATGAGGGGATAAAAATTGACCAACACATTAGATGGCTCAAGAAAACCACCGACACCTCGTAAATCAACACCCACAAATTAAAATAGGAAGCTGTGGGTAGTAATAGATTTTATATGCCAAGGATTAAGATAAAAGTTTGTGGAGTGAGAACTTTGGAAGACGCTTCGGCTATTATTGAGGGTGGGGCGGATTTTCTTGGCTTCCAGTTTATCTCCTTCGCTAAAAAACCCATAACCTTGGAAAAAGCTTTAGAAATTATTAAAGAACTACCAGAAGAAGCAAGACTAGTTGGTGTATTCGTTGATGAGAATCCAGAGAAAATAAATTCTATTGCTTTTCAATGTAACCTTTCTTACATTCAACTTCATGGTAGAGAGAGTCCGGAATATTGCCGCTTGATAAAAACCCCACTCATTAAAGCTTTTGAGGTAATGGATGGATTAGATTTAAAGATTTTCGAACCCTATGAAGGGATAGTAGATAAATTTCTTCTTGATACTCCTCACGATAAAGCTCGCCAACCTGGCCAAACCTTTGATTGGAACATGGCTAAAGAAGCATGCCAAAATTACGACATTATGATAGCCGGAGGTCTTTCAACCGAGAATGTTGGTGAAGTCATAAAATTACTCCATCCCTGGGGAATAGATGTCAGTGGAGGCGTAATGGAAGACGATAAAATAAGCGAAGAAAAAGTCAAAGAATTCGTCCAAGTAGTAAGAGAAGCCGAAAAATAAAATGCCGTTTACTCATTACAGGACGAAGGGGATTTTTTTGAAAAAGGAGGGTCGGGGAGAGGCCGACCAGCTTTTTAGTATTTTTACTAAGGATTTTGGGAAGTTGGAGATTTTAGGGAGAGCCATCAGAAAAATTACTTCAAAATT
>JAUWYS010000003.1 GCA_030615715.1 bacterium | reverse complement strand
TGGGAATTATCCATTTTGATTAATCTCTTGTATTGCTCCCTGAACGAGCTGAATTAGTTCTTTATCGGTAAAATTCGTGAAATTAATATTTAGATATTGAAGGTCTTTCAAATTTTCAATATATTCTTTCTCGTTTTTTATCAAACCTTTCTTTATAGCCAGGTTGTATAAAGGGGTGTTGGGTAGGGCGGCGGTATACAAGGGTTGGATATTTTTTTGACCTGTTTTTTTACAAAACTCTATTGTTTCTCTGACTGTCTCTTCGGTTTCTCCAGGGTAGCCGAACATATAGGAACAATCTATGTAGAGGTTTAAATCTCGACACCAACTAAGAACCTTTTTTGCTTGCTCAACCGTTACTTTTTTGTTCATATTATTTAGAATTTTTTGACTGCCGGTTTCAATGCCAAAAGTAATACTCAAACAACCTGCTTTTTTCATTTGTTTTAAAAGAGCTAAATCTACCAAATCTACCCTTAGCGTACAGCGCCAGTTGATATTAAGTTTTTCTTTTAAGATTGCTTGAGAGAAATCATAAATTCTTTTTTTATTTATACTGGTGAGCTGGTCATAAATTGTTAGATAATTTATTTGGTATTTCTTTTTCAAGAGCTTAATCTCTTCAATAATGTTTTTTATTGAGCGAGTCCTAAAAGAATGAAACATTTTTGAGCAATAGTGACAAGAAAAAGGACAACCCCTGGCAGTAATTATGGCCATATTTCTGGTTTCAGTTAAATCAATTTTACTATTAGTCCTTAACCAATGAGGATGATTATTTAGATAGCTTTGAGTGGGGAATAAATCCCAATTAGGAAAAGGGATTTCATCTAGGTTTTTAATTAAGGGTTGGGGGGGATTTTTATGAATTTTGTCCTGTGGTTTATAAGAAATACCTTTAACATTTTTAAGGTCGGCCTTCTTTTCCAAAGCTGAGATTAGATTTTTAATCGTTATTTCCCCTTCACTAAAAACAACGATATCTGCTTCAGTATTTTTCAACATAAACGAGGGAATAGCACTTGTCATTGTTCCACCCAAAACAATCTTGGCTTCTGGATGATATTTTTTTATAACCGAGCAAAGCCATTTTATATAATGAAACCGGGTAATAATAGTGGTTATTCCTACCATATCAAAATGTTTCTTTTTAAGTTCTTCTTCAACTTTCTCTTCCTCCCAGCGCAAAGCATCAATATCCATAACTTCAACATCAACATTTTCATCTAAAAGACTTCGGGCTAAATATCCCAAACCGAGGGGCATATATCCTCCATAAACATATTTTTGATAAAGAGGGTTTATTAACAATACTTTCATCTATTTATTTCAGTCAAAAACATAAGATTCAATCTCTTCTAAATAGTTGAAGAAAGGACTATCTTTTTGCTGAGCTTTTTTCAGTAAAATCCTTACCAACTTTCTGGAAGCTCGGTTGCGCAAGCGAATAATATTAATATCAAAAGAAATATTTGGATAAAAACAAAAGCAGGAATCACCTATCTTTCCCGAAGGATGGACTCCTATTAATTTATTGAAAGCTTCTTGTCTGGCGATAATTCTACTGACGCAGTTGAGAAATAAAAACCTTTTATTTTCTATCTCTTTTATAATGTAATCAAAGATTCTATCTAATTGCCGAGAAAATTCTTCTCTTTCTCTTTCTCCCCAAGTGATGGTTTGAATAGGTTCGATATTAACGCTTTTGAATCCTAATTTTGTCAAATAAACAAAATTGTCATACATTTTTTTGACCTCAAGAGGATGAATAGCCATTAGAGCACAAATGTTTTCTTTTTTAAAATTTTTAAAAATAAGGGGGAGATTTCTTGAGAGTTGAGAAAAAGAACCTTCTCCATCTTTAAAGACCCTAAATTTATTATGGCTCCCCCTTTTCCCATCTATACTAATAGCTAATTTCACTTTGTACTTTTTTAAAAAATCAAGGTGTTTTTTTTTAATTAAAGTGCCATTGGTGGCCAAGGAAATAATCACTGATTTATCTTGTTTTTTGGCCCAGAATCGGGTAAGGGGAATGATTTTTTTTAACAATTTAAAGTAAAGTATTGGTTCTCCTCCACAAATAAGGAGCTGCTTTTCTTTTCCGCGAGAAAAGATGAAAGCTTTTATCACCTCTTCAGCTTTTTTTTGAGAAAGGTCTTCATCTGTCTTTTCAATAAAACAATACTTGCATCTCATGTTGCAGCGAGTGGTAACAAGGAGCCACATTTTTTTAATTTCTTTATTAAAATTCATTATTTTGGGAACGGATATAAATAGTAAGGGCGTTTTTCTCTGTTCCAACTGCGTAAATTTTCCCCCGGCTATCCTTGATAATGCTGGATATTTTATTAAAACAAGCAGTATTTTCACTAAGACTCAATAGCTTTTCTAATATTTCTTCTCTTAGGCCGTTTTTAAGTTGGATATCTAACTTTTGGGAGATAAATTTATTTTTTTGATATTTTTCGCGAATGTGTGAATTAATCCCCAATGGTTTCAAAAGATTAAAAGCCTTCTCTTCCCAGGGGAGAAATTTATATATTTTGGTGTAATTTTTCCATTGCCAATCACAAAAATAATAGATTTTATGAGCTAATTCAGCTTTATGGTCAAAGTCAAAGCCTATCAGGCAGATATCTCTTTCTTTTAGGGGAGTAGTTATTTTAAGTTCTTCAAACAAAGAATTGACTGTAGCTCGGAGTAATTGGGGGTGGTTAATAAGAAGTCTTTCAAAGAGGTGGATATAGATTTTGAATCGGGGAATTTTTGTTTTTATTTCCGCACCAAAATAAAGAGGTAGTCTAAAATCTTTTAGATCCTTTATTTTTTTAAATAAGGTGTTAACTTTTTTGTTTTTAATATATAAGTTTATAATATCTTGGAGAAAATCTATTTTTTTAATATATAAGTTTTCGAAGCTGGGAGAATAATTATCATAATTTACGAATCTTAGAGCGTTTCCAATTCTGTCCTTTTCTATTTTAAAAGAGAACTCAAATTTAGTTTTATTTAGTGGAATAATTTTGAGTAATCTACCTATTATCAAGTCAGTCGTTTTCTTTGCCTCGTCACTACAATCTAATTTATCCATTAAATAGGTAAAAGTTTTAGTGATGTCAGTTTTCATAGGGGTGTATATTTTAACTCTTCATTGCTAATAATTTTTTTTCTTTTTTTAATTGGTTCAAGTTTCTTTTGGCAATTTTTAACTATTTCTTTAGAATAAAAATATTTCGAAAAAATTAAATAGGCGCCGAAATTAGAGACCTTAGATTGAAGATAGGCTGGCCTGTTTATTATTTTGTTCCTCCTCACTAAATATTCAATTTCTTCTTTTAAAACCTTATCTATATCTTCTCCGAATAGTTTATAGATTCTTTTTTTGGGGAGTAAGTAATATCTCAGAGAGTTCATAATATACCACCTTATTTCTTCTATTTTATTTCTATACTTGCATTGAAGATAAGCCGGGCTTTTATTTTCCAAAATTCCTCTTTTATATTTTTCCAAGTCGGGGAAATTTAGATAATTTCCCCAACCAGAAATATGGGACATGGCTGCCATTCCCAAACCCAAGAAGGGGCTGTTATGCTCAATCGTATCAGCTATCTGAATGTTCCTAGCTTCATCTTTTTTACCCAAGTCCTCAAATTGTAAAAACTTATAGCCAGCACTGAGAAGCATTTGACGACCCAGATCGTTCATTTCTTCTCTCTTTTCCATTTCTTTTTTTGAAAGTCTCTTCCCTTGTTGAGAGAAGCCAGTAAGAGGGTTGGGAAAGAAAGGATTAACATGGACCACATCAGGTGAAAGTTTAATTACCTCTTTCATAGTTTCTCTAAAGCTTTTGAGGGTTTGACCGGGTAAGCCGCACATTATGTCAAAGTTGATATATTTAACGCCAGCTTTTCGAGCTTCTTGATAAGATTTATAAACTGAGTTTCTGGATGATGAACGTCCCCACTTTTTCATCAACTTATCATCAAAAGTCTGCACCCCCATATTGAGTCGGCTAACTTTATATTTTTTTAACAATTTCAGTTTTTCATAAGAAAGAGTATTGGGGTTTGTTTCAAAGACCACTTGAATACATTTTTTAAAATCAAAATAAGAGTAGATGATTTCAAAAAATCTTTTAAGTTGAGTTTGGTTTAAAAGCGAAGGGGTGCCCCCACCGACATAAAGGGAACGGAAAGAAACTGACTTAAAAATTTTGGAATAGAATTTTACCTCTTTTTCAAGCAGATTTAAATAATTATCTATTTGGGCAGAATTTTTAATCTGGTGAGCTGGGAATCGACAGAAAAAACACCTTGAAAGACAGAAGGGAAGATGAATATACATTCCTACTTTTTCTATTCCCTTATTTATTGTTCTTTTCCAGGCGGTTTTTATTTCTTCTGGCTTAGCTTTGTGCCAAACAAAAATAGGAGGGTAATAGAAAGGGAAACCAACAAAATCAGTTTGAGATATTTTTTCAGTAATTGCTTTGAAAAGATAATCTTTATCTTTGACCATGCTATTTTCTTTTACTTAGCTTTAAAAAGGTGGAAATATAGATTTTGGAGATTTTACAGAAGGTTTGGAAAAGTTTTTGGAAATCTTTTTTATTCTCTTTAGACCAAAGATATAGACCAATGGGACAGAAACAATAAATTTGCTGAGAACATTTTAGACATTTATTGTCAGTTTCTTTAAGGATTCCTTTTTTTGCTTTTTTTAACAAATTTTCTCTTTTTTTCTCATCAATTCCTTTTTGGCCATCACCAATTAGGTATTTTTTTCTTCTTTCGTCAAAAAAAGAAAACACTTTATCGCAGAGATAAAAATTTCCCTCGGGACTCAAATTAAGCATTTGGCAACAGAAATTTTCAGTGTTTTTTTTAAGCATGCTATCCAAGAAAGAAATTCTAATAGAAGGAGTTGAAGTAAAAAACTCAGCAAATTCATCAAAGGATTTTTTTAAAGTTTTAAGTTGGGCGTTTGACCACAAGCTGTAGATTTCTGGATAAAAGTCAAATTGCTGAAATCCTTTCTTAATAAAGAATTTAATATTTTCTGTAAGCTGACTTACTGTCTCGGGAAAGAAGACCGAAGAGATTTTAATTCTTTTTTTATCTAAATTCTCAATATTCTTCCAGACCGTTTCAAAAACCGAATCTTTTTTGTTTTTGAAAACTCGCCAAAGGTCATTGATTTCTTGTTTACCATCTAAACTGACTGAAAGGCCGACATTATATTTTTTTAAAAACTCAGATTTTTCTTTGTCAAGTAAAGTAGCATTAGTTGAAACTATAAGAAAAATTTTTCTTTTCTTTTTTCTAAGATATTCCATCAATTCTTTTAAAATTCCCCAATAAAGCAAAGGTTCTCCCCCGGTAAAATTAATAGTTGGGTTCTTGGTTGCTTTAGCTAAGAAAAAGTCAATGCCTTTTTTTATTTCAGAGATATTGGGCTTGATTTTTTCTAAATTTTCTTTGTCAACAAAACAGTAGCTGCAATTAAGATTGCAGCCGCCACCAAGAAAAATAGATAAAGAAGAGTATTTTATCTGTTGAGCCATTTTTTAAAGACTTTTAAGGTTTTTGGCTCCTCAAACTTCTGAAAGAGATAATCTAAAATACTTTTATTAACCTGGCAGCGAAAATTGTTCGGTGCTTGGGCAAAGATATCCCCTTCTTCTGAATAGTTGAAAACCGGACAAACTCCGCAATAGGGGAGATAAACGCAGTCGCTGCAACCGGCCAAACCATCTAAAGTGGAAGCAACACATAAAGACCTGGTTACTGGAGAGGAAATAATTTCCTGGTAAGAATTTTTATGAACATTACCAAGTTTAAAAGTTTCATCTCCCATTTGGCCCAGCATTCTTCCTTCATCACAGGTATAGACATCGCCATTATAGTGGTAAGCAAGCTGTCCAATACCCGCCCCACAAGGAGAGCGGAGGTCTAAAAAATTAGGATCATTGTCAGTAAAGGCCTTCTGGGTAATCATCATCGCCATCCTTTCTCTAATATTTATGCCTTTGTGGTTTAGTTTTATGATGTAATCCAAGGCCTTTTTATAAAACTTAACAAATTCTTCAGCCCGGTAACCAATCTTCTTTTGGGGTTGCTTGGCCATGCCAAATGGGTTAAGCCATCTCAAATGAATATCTCTTAAACCCAATCTTACATATTCATCAACGATTTCTTTAGGAAAATCTAAAGAGTCGCGGGTTGTGGTAAGTAAAGCATTTATCTGATAACGTAAATCTTTGTATTTCTTTTTTGCTTTTTTAATTCCTCGAACTGTCCCCAGATAACCATTTTTGCCACTAAGCATCGGTCTATTTTTATTATGGAGTTTTTCAGGTCCATCCAAAGAACTGCAAAGGGAAATCTTTTTTTGATTGAGCCAATTTAATTTTTCATCGCTGAGCAAAGTCATGGTAGAAACCAAGCTAAACCTTAAACGTTTCTTTGCTTTTTTATTCTTTTCCAGCACTTGATTGATAATGAACTTAACTATCCCAAAATTCGCTAAGGGTTCTCCTCCTTGAAACTCCACGTTAATATCAGGAGAAGTAGTCTCAAAAATCATATCCACTACTTTCTGAGCGGTATTTCTTTTCATATCCAAATCAAATCTTTTCATACTTTTTGATGAGGCATGACAATAAATGCAAGCGTGGTCACAGCGGAGAGTGACAATAATGATATGAAGTCCCGGGCCTTGGCTTAAGTATTCACGACGCTGGCTATATCTTTGAATAAATCGTTGTTGACAGTTTTCACATTGCCAAGATTGGGAGGTAAAGTGCTTTTTGTCTAATTCTTCATAAACTGGACTTTCTGGTTTAATTTTTCCTTCCTGGAAGCTTTTAAACTCCCTTTCTTTGAGGAAAATAAAATCACCAAGCTCATTGGTTAAAAGGTATTTAGGTCCTAATTTTTTGAAACGAAAGAAGCCAGTTTTAATCATTGTTTCGTTATTGCCAAGACATAGTTAGAAAATTCTTCTTTAATAAACTCTTTCGCCTCAAGGTTTATATTATTGAGAGTTACCTTAATAGATTTTTTAGTTGGTGCTATCTCAAAATCGGCTAATCCCTGATAGACCTGGACTGCTTTCTTGATGGCTCGGAGGTTATAAAAATCTTTATTAAAAGTAATGCTCATCTTATTTTTTCTTGCCATATTTTTCTTCCCAGGGCACAGCAATTCCCAGAGGGTCCTCCTCAACCACCTCCTCATCTTCTCTTATTTTTTCCTGGGGCAGGGCTGAAAACAAGGCCTTTTCAACAATGGTTTCCCTAACTTTTCTGGTGTTCTTAGCCAGAGCCAACCGTAAGGTATAGTTTAAAAGTTCGTTTTCAAATTCTCCTGCCAGAGCTTCAAGCTTTTTAGGACTAAGATTGCTTTTTCCTTTGATATAAACCTTTACCTCTTCTTTGGGGTCTCCGTCTAAAAACAGATAAGCTCGGTCAATAAAAACATAACAAGCTCCATAAATAGCTTCTAAAGGATAGATTTTGGGGTTGAGAGATATCACTTTTGAGGGCATATAATCTATTCTTCTGGATAATTCACAAACTTGCTTATCTTGGTTGCTATAAACTCATCAAGTTCATTTACCTTTTCGTAAGTAGATTCTTCTGTCCCAATAACAAGGGGGTCTCCTACTTCAAGCTCTGAAAACTTTAAGGAAGATTCTTTTTTAGTGACCATATCATAAAGGACAATCTTAGTATTTTTGGTGAGCTTGATGGCTTTTTCCATGGAGGTGGCTTTGGCGGTGCTAATTTTTGAGGTGTCGGCCTCCAAAACAAAGCTGGTTGGCTTTGAATGGTCAATCTCTGAAATTGTTCCCTCGATAAGGTTGTGAGGATATTCTTCAGCTGGAGCGGTTTCAGATGGTTGAGTTTGTTTTTTTGGCATAGTTAACTCCTCTTCCTTTTCAAGCCAGGGTAGTTTGCCTGGAAAGAAGAGGACTAAGATGATTAAGATTAAAATGACAATTCCTACCGAGATTAAAATTAAGCGGTAGGTCTTTTCTCTATCTTTCTTCTTTGCCATATTCTTTGTTTAAATTAAATTTAGACCTTTTTATTTTTTGACCTTTGTTTTTATTTTCCCTCCTTCCCTTTGATTACTTCATCTATAATCCCATACCTCTTTGCTTCCTCAGCTGAAAGATAAAAATCTCTATCAGTATCTTTTTCTACTTTCTTTAAGGGTTGGCCAGTGTGTTTGGCCAAAATCTGATTGAGCTTTTGCTTTATTTTAATAATTTGGCGGGCTCCGATTTCAATTTCTGCTGCCTGACCAGTAATTCCTCCTGCTATTTGATGCAAAAGAATTTCTGAATTGGGTAAAGAAAACCTTTTTCCTTTGGCGCCGGCCGCCAACAAAGTTGCCCCCATGGAACCTGCCAAGCCAACACAGATAGTTGAAATATCACAATCTACATATTGGATGGTGTCATAGATTGCCAAGCCAGCGGTCACCGAACCACCGGGAGTGTTAATGTAAAGCTTGATATCTCTTTTGGGGTCTTTTGAAGCCAAGAGTAAAATTTCCGCAATCACTAAGTTAGCCAAAGGGTCGCTAATTGGGCCTGACAAAAAGATTATTCTCTCTTCAAGCAACCTTGAGAAGATATCGTAAAATCGCTCTCCTCTTTGAGATTTTTCAATAATGGTTGGAATAATAGGCATAGTTTATTTTCGGAATATATTTATTTTACCTTGCCGAAATCAAGGTTCTGCGAAGCAGGTTCTTAATTCAAGATTATATGATTATTCCTTAGCGAATCAAGGTTCTGCGAAGCAGGTTCTTATTTTGGTTTTTCTAAAATTTGGAAAACCTTTTCATTATAGATTACTCCTTTATAATACTCTTTGAGGCGGTCTAAGTCAATTTCTTTTTTGGCTTTTTCTGGCCCTGGGTAATTTTTTAAAAATCCATTAACAGCAGTTTTTATCTCTTCTTCAGAAACGCTGATTTCTTCTTTTTTGCCGATTTCTCTCAGAATCAAGAGCTCCTTAACTTTTTTTTGGGCTTCTCCTGAAAAAGAATTTCTTAATTCTTTTTCTGTTTTTTGAATCTTCTTTAAATAATCCTCAAAGCTCGTTTTAAGACCTTGAGTCACTTCCCTTTTGAGGTCATCTACCATCCTGTCTTTTTCCAAATCAACTAAAGCCTGGGGAATTTCAAATTTCAAGGCCTCTGATATTCTCTCTAAAATCTCCGTTCTTCGCCTTTGGGTTTCTTTAATTGTTTTTTCTCTTTTGATACCCTCTTTAAGTTTTTTTCTTAAATCTCCCAAACTGTCAAACTCCCCTAAACTTCGAGCAAAATTATCATTCAATTGAGGCAACTCCATTTGCTGGACTTTTTTAACTTTAACCTTAAAGTTAATATTTTTTGAAGCTAACTCTTGGTTAAAATAATCTTTGGGAAAACGAACCGTAAACTCTTTTTCTTCCCCAGCTTTCATTCCTTGAAGATTCTCTTCAAACCCAGGAACAAAATAGCCCTTGCCCATTAAAAATCTATCTTGATAAATTTTTCCTTTCTCAAGCTGAGGAGAAGAATAGTCAATTTCCAAAAAATCTCCTTTTTGAGCTGCTCTCGCCAAATCTTTGAAGCGGGCTCTTGACCTTTGTAACCAATTTAGAGCATCATCTATCTCTCGGGCTTCAATTGAAACTTCTTTTCTTGCTACTTCAGAAGCAATCTTTTGGCAATCGGGTAATGGTATTTCAGGTAAAACATTAACCTTAACCCTGAAAGAAAAAGGATTGCCTCGGGCCAATTTTAAAATTTCAACTTGAGGCGCATCAATAACTTCAAGTTTTTTCTCAAAGACCAATCTGGAATATTTGTTTTTGATGACAAGTTCGGCTGCTGCAGCTAAAATTTTTTCCTCTCCCATTTCTTTTTCAATCATCTCTCTGGGAGCTTTACCTTGCCGAAACCCCTTAAATTTTAAATTCTTGCCCAGTGTCTGAGCAGCCTCATCTAAAAAAGGTTGAAATTCCTGCCAGGGAACTTCAAATAAAATCTCAACTTTTGAGTTAGGGAGTTTTTTAATTAAGGCTTTCATAATTCTCTTCCTGAATATATTTTACACCAATATCTTCATTTTGCCAGATTTTAATAATCCCCGACTTAAAATAAAAAACAGAGATCGGATCTCTGTCTAATCTAAAAATGGGAATTGTTCCTACTCCGTCCTTCTAACCGAGTAATAAGAAGAGGGGAATAAAGATTAGAGAAACTACTCCTACCACCTTGATTAAAATGTTCAGAGAAGGACCGGCGGTGTCTTTCATACTATCTCCCACCGTGTCCCCGACAACTGCGGCTTTATGAGGAGCAGAACCCTTGCCTCCTAAATTGCCAGCCTCAATGTATTTTTTGGCATTGTCCCAGGCTCCACCAGCATTAGCCATCATAACCGCCAAAAGAAAGCCAGTAACTAAAGTTCCCAGCAAAAACCCAGCCAAAGCTTCAAGCCCCAAAAATATCCCCACCGCAATTGGAACCAAGATCGCTAAAGTCCCAGGTAAAATCATTGATTTTAAAGCTCTCTTGGTGGTGATATCTATACATCTGGCATAATCGGGCTTGGCTTTTCCTTCCATCAAGCCGGAAATTTCTCTAAATTGGCGTCTAACTTCCTCAACAACCGTAAAGGCTCCCCGGCTTACCGCTTTCATAGCCAAACTGCAAAAAGCAAAAGAGAGCATCGCTCCGATAAACAATCCTCCTATTACTTCGGGGGTGATCAGAGAAAGAGTTTCTAAATTTGCTGCTCGAGCAAAAACAGCTAACCAGGCTAAAGCAGCAAGTCCTGCTGAACCAATGGCAAAACCTTTTCCAGTGGCGGCGGTTGTGTTGCCAACCGAATCTAAGGCATCGGTTCTCTTTCTAACTATATCAGGCAAGGAAGCCATCTCAGCAATTCCTGCCGCATTATCTACCACTGGTCCGTAACAATCAGCTGACAAATTAATTCCCAAAACCGAGAGAATTCCTACTGAGGAAACGGCAATGCCAAAAAGACCGGCAAATTTGTAAACCAAAATCATACCTATGCCTATTGCCATAGCTGGTATGACCACACTTATCATTCCCTGAGAAAAACCTTCAATGATATTCAAAGAAGCCCCTGTTTTGGAAGAGCGGGCAATTGATAAAACTGGGGGGTATTTATCTGAAGTATAATATTGGATGGAGAAACTAAGCAAAATACCAATGGCCAAGCCAGTAACCACCGCCCAAAAGACCCCCAAATCTCCCAAAATATATCGAGCAATGAAATAGGCAGCCATCACCATCAAGCCGTTGGCAAAAATCATTCCCTTTTGCATGGCTCCTCTCACTTTTTCTGTTTGCTCTTGAAAACTAAGTTCAGTTTTTTCAGATTTTATCCTGACCAAAAAACTTCCCACCATTGAAGCTAAGATTCCGGCTCCAGCCAAAAGAATAGGGAAGATAAACCCTCTCACCCCATAAAGGGGCACCCCCAGCACGGTGACAGCCGCAATGGCTGAAACATAGGATTCAAAAAGGTCCGAACCCATGCCAGCTATATCCCCCACATTATCTCCTACCGCATCAGCAATAACGGCTGGGTTTCGGGGATCGTCCTCTGGTATCCCTTTTTCTATTTTGCCGACTAAATCAGCGCCAATATCAGCCGACTTAGTGTACATCCCTCCACCAACCCTCAAAAAAAGAGCAATCAAGGAACAGCCGAAAGCAAAACTTATCAAGACCTCTGGCGTTTTAAATAAAAGCCAGACCAAAATTATTCCTAAAAGCCCTAAAGAAGTCACAAACATTCCGGTGATGGTCCCTCCGCGAAAAGCTATTCGAAAAGCTCCTGAGAGAGATTGAAGAGCAGCATTGGCTACTCGTCCATTGCTTTTGGTGGCCACCATCATTCCCAAAAATCCGGCTGTTGCGGAAAGTCCAGCCCCAATTAAGAAGGTCAGCGCTTGCCTGAAATCAATTGCCATTCCCAAAACTAAGGCAATAAGAATCAAAATCAAAAATAAAATCTTAAATTCTCTCCTGAGAAAAGTCATGGCCCCTTTTCGGATAGCCAGGGAAATTTCAACTACCTTTTCGGAACCCTCGGGGATTTTTTCGAGGCCTAAAAATAAAAAAAGTCCGAAAACAAAAGCAAAAATAGAAATAATAAGTGGTAAAAATAACATGTTAGAAATTGTTAGCGACGAAGGAGCGTTACAAGTTCTTACACCCAGCACATAACGCTTTATGTGCTGGGTAAAGGTTTTGTTGCCGCTCAGGCTTCGCCCTCGTGGACAAAACTCTTTACTCTTGGCATTTCTTACAGAATGCCGCTTGAGGATAAGCTTTTAACCTTGCCTGAGAAATTGGTTTCTTGCATTTCTCGCAGATGCCGTATTGTCCTTTCTTCATTTTCTCTAAACTATTGTTTATTTTTTTTAATTCAAGCTCCAGGGTGTAGCCAACCGAAAGTAAATTCCCGTATTCTTCAACCTCATCTGCTTCTTCTTCCAGGTTTCCTCCGTCAAATTCGGGATAAGAGGTAATCCAATCCCCCTTAACTTTTTTATTCCTCTTACCCAGAGAGTCAAGTCGTCCCTCTAATTTTTCTTTCGCCTCCTTCAGTTTCTTTTTCAACTTCTCTTTTAATTTTTTATCCATAAACTTTCTTTTAAAGATTACAACCCGCCCACCGCGTCCTCCCATTTGCTGTGCAAATGGGCCCCAAGGGGTCCACCTATTTAGAGGTACCGGTGTAAAAGCAAGTATAAAGCCACCCCCACCCCAATAATTAGGAGAAAAATAAGAACCCTCATTAAAAGTTTTTCTGAAGAGGCAGGTTCTCTGACAATAGGCCTGAAGACAATCTCCTTCCTTATTCCCTTAGCTTTCAAGGAGGGTCTTGGCATCTTTCCCTTCTTTTCTTCTTCTCCCGAAACCCTGGTCAAAAACCTCTTTCTTTCCTCTTCTTCCCCTGGTGAAATTTTAGTTAATTTCTTTAAGATTTCCTCTTTGGAGACAGGTCCTTTAACCTCAACTTCCTTCTTTTCTTCCTCCTTGGCTCTCTCTCGAACTTCCCTTAGTTTCTTTTCTTCCTCTAAAACCCTTCTTCTTGCTTCTTCAAACTGCCTCTCTTCCTCCTCTCTTTTCTCCTCTTCCATTCTTCTTTTTTCTTCCTCCATCTCTCTCTTGACTATCTCCCTCTCTTCTTTTTCTTTAACCTTCTCGGGAATTTTCTCCGGCTCTCTTTCTTCAGGTACTTTTTCTTCGGGAGCTTCTTCTTCTCTCTTTTGGGCAATTCTTCTTTCTCCCTCCTCAATGCCAAATTCAAGCAAGATATCTATTTCTTCTCTTCTCTGAGAGAGAACCCCTTGTTTTTGAGAAAGGTCTTCTATCTTAAGGTCAATTTCTCCGATTTTCTTGTCAACTCTATTGATTTCTCTTTCTAATCTCCACCTCTGTCTCTCAATTTCTTTTCTCTTATCTCCGATTTTCCACTTGAGCTTGCCAAACTTTCTTCTTTCAGAGAATGTTTTAGCTTCTTTTCCTTGTTGGGAAATTCTCTCTTTCTCTTCTTCAATCTCCCTCTCTTTTTCTCGAACTTGACTGAGTTGAGCCTCAATTTCTTTTCTCTTTACCTCAATTTCCGTTCTCATCTCCAGCAATTCTTTTTTGGCTCCCTCAAGTTGTTCCATCTCTTTGACTGTCTTTTCTCTCTCCTCTCGGAGTCCTATCTCTTTGAGAGCTTTTGAAATCTCCTCTTGTTTATCTCGTAATTCTTTTTCTTTGTTAGAAACTTTCTCTAAGGAGGACTCAAGGTTCTTCAGTTTCCCTCTCAAGTCTTTAACTTTCTTCTCTTCCTCCCATCTTGCCTGTTCCATCTCTCTCTCTTGTTTCTCAAGAGTCCACCGCTTCCTTTCTATTTGGTGAATCTTCTCTGGGGTTTCAGCAGCTCTCTCTTTCTCTTCAATCAATTGGAGCTTTTTTTCAAATTGCCTTTCTCTTTGTAAAATTTTCTCCAATGATAATTTCTGTTGATTTAATCTCTTCTGGAGATTATCTCTTACTCCCTCCAGAGGTCTTCTTCTCTCAGGGAAAGTTTTAAGGAGTTTGTCAATCTCAGATTTCTGAACGAGCAATTCATTTTTCCTTTCCCCTCTCTCTTTTTTTTCTTCAAGTTCTCTCTTTCTTTCCTCCTCTAATTTCTCTTTTCTTTCCTGGGCTCTTCTTCTGACTTCCTCAATTGCTTCTTCCTCTCCCATCAAGACCCTTTCTTTCTCAACCTCTCCCCGTTTTCTTTCCTCTTCAGTTTCAGCTCTTTTTCTTATTTCTTTGGCTGCTTCCTCCTCTCTTCTTTTTTTCTCCTCCTCTCTCCTTTCCCTCTCCATCCTTTCCCTCTCCATCTTTTCTCTCTCCATCCTTTCCTTCTCCATCCTTTCCCTCTTTCTCTCTTCAATCCCTTTAACTATTTTCTCCTCTATTTTTTCCCTGACAACTTTTTTCTCGGGAATTTTCCTTTTTTTCAATCTCTGGATGTCCTCTTCCATGGTCAAAAATATCCCTTTCTCCAGAATCCGAGAAGTTTTTTGTTTGCGGAGCAAATCTACTTTTTTATCTGGATTTTGAGGCATAATTCTTGGGTTTGAAACCGGCTTGTTTTGCCGAAAGATTTATCCTGCCCAATTCATCAATGTTTATCACCTTAACCGGAATAATGTCTCCTTCCTGAACCACATCACTTACCTTATCTATTCTTTGGGGAACAAATTCGGAAATGTGAACCATTCCTTCCTGACCCGGGGAGATTTCAATCATAGCTCCGAAATCTAAGATTCTTTTCACCTTGCCCTGAAAAACCTCCCCAGCTTTAATTTCTTTGGTGATGCTTTTTATCCAATCAATGGCTTTCTGGGCGGCTGCTTCCTTTTCGGCGGTCACAAAGACCTCTCCTGACTCCTCAATGTCAATGGCCACCCCGCAACTGTCAATTATTTCGTTGATAACCTTTCCTCCGGGACCGATGACTGCGCCTATTTTACTGGGGTCAATTTGTAACCGAAAAACTCTGGGAGCAAAAGGAGAAAGCTGGGGCCGAGGCCGTGATAAAACCTTGCCAGTATTTTTCAGAACTTCCCCTCTGGCTTTTTTAGCGGCTATCAAAGCTTCTTTTAAAATTTCTTTTGTTAAACCATCTGTCTTAACATCCATCTGCAAAACGGTTATGCCTTTTTCAGTGCCAGCAACCTTAAAGTCCATATCTCCCAAAGAATCTTCAGGTCCCTGGATATCGGTTAAAAGTTTCCAATTTTTATCTGATTCTTTAATTAGGCCAATGGCAATGCCAGCGGCCGGTCTTTGAATGGGCACCCCAGCATCCATTAAAGCCAATGAGGCCCCAGAAACAGAAGCCATGCTGGTTGAGCCGTTGGAAGATAAAAGTTCAGAAACCACTCGGATGGTGTAGGGGAATTCCTCAAAGCTTGGAATAAGAGGAGATAGAGCTTTCTCAGTCAACATGCCATGGCCAATCTCCCTTCTGCCCGGACCCCTCAGGGGTCTAACCTCCCCAACCGAATAGGGAGGGAAATTATAATGATGTAAAAATCGTTTCTTGCCGACAATCTCCATGCCCTCAATGAGTTGTTGGTCTCCGGGAGCTCCCAGGGTTAAAATTGACAGAACTTTTGTTTCTCCCCGAGAAAAAAACCCGGAACCGTGGACCCGAGGCAAAATGCCAACTTTCGCCTCGAGCTCCCTTACCTCGTCCAGCTTCCTCCCGTCCGGCCTTCTCTCTTTTTGAAGAATGTTTTCTTTTAAAATCCTTTCTTTTTCTTTCTCAAAAACAAATAAAGCTTGACTGGCTTTTTCCTCATCATACTCCTTCTTCATAGACCCGTCCACGGGATGTTCTTGAGCAATCTTTTCTCGGAGTTCCTCTTTTAAACTTTCCAATTCGTCGTTTCGTTTCTGTTTCTCTTTTTGGAAGAGAGCTTTTTCTAATCTTTTTTCTAAAAATTTTTTAATTTCTTTTTCAAGGACTGGCTCAAGTGCGGGTTTTTCAAGTTTAATTTTCTCTTTGCCAATTTTTTTGGCAATGTCTTTTTGAAAATCAATAAGGGTTTTTAGATGGGACTTGGCAAACTCAAAAGCCTCCAGAATCATCTCCTCTGGCACTTCTTCTCCCTTGCCCTCGAGCATATTGATGAGAACTTCTTCCTCCTTTTCAATCCCAGAAAAAATTAAATCCAACTTGCCATTTTCTCTTTCTTCATAAGTCGGGTTGAGTATAAAATTTTTGTCAATCTTGCCGACTCTGACTACCCCAATCGGTCCCTGCCAGGGAATCTCAGAAATTAACAGAGTCAAAGAAGCCCCCAGAAGCCCGGCGACCACTGGATCGTTTTGAGCATCCCAGCTCAAACAGGTGGCTATCACCTGAACCTCGCTTTTGAGGTTCTCTGGAAAAAGAGGGCGGATAGCCCTGTCAATCATCCTTGAACTCAAGACTGCTTCAGCACTTGGCCGCCCTTCTCTTCGGATAAAGCGGGAGCCACCGATTCTTCCTGCAGCATAATATTTCTCTTCGTAATCGCAGGTTAAGGGGAAAAATCCCAAATCCTCTCTTTCTTCTCCTATTTGGGCTGTCACCAGAACCGAGGTCTCTCCCGATTTTATCAGGCAACATCCTGAGGCCTGTTCAGCCAATCCTCCAACTTCCACCTTAATTTCTTTCTCTGCTAATTTTATTTGAAAAGAATCTTTTTGCATTTTATGATTGGCAGCGAGGAAGAAATGGAAGCTTGCTTACATTTCGACCGAGCGAACCAATTTCAAGCTTTGCTTATTTTATCGGCAGTAGATATCTTTTGGGGTCTTCTCCAATATCCAAAAATTCATCAGCTGCCTCTCTCAATTTTGAAGAAGTTGTTCGACCAAAAGCCATCACCTCCACCCTTTTACCCTGATTGCGTAAATACTCAACTAAAGGAATATAATCTCCGTCTCCAGAACAGAGAACAATCACATCAATATTGGGAGAAGTTCTGATGGCATCGATAGTTATCCCCACATCCCAGTCAGCTTTTTTTTGGCCTCCGTAAAACTCCTGGAGGTCTCTGACCCGCGTCTCAAACCCCAGTTTGGTTAAGGCCTCAAAAAAAGCCTTCTCTTCCCCTGTTTTGGTTCGGACCACGTAAGCAAAAGCTCGGATGAGTTTTCTTCCAGCAATGGCTTGTCTGAGAATCTCTTTAAAGTTAACTCGTCCCCTGTAAAGATTTTTGGCTGAGTGATAGAGATTTTGAACGTCTATCAAAACTTCGACACGTTGTTCTTTTGGTTTAATAATCATCTTTTTTTAAGTCCTAATTTTTTAACTATACTGTTGTATCTTCTGACATTTTCTTTCTTAAGGTATTTCAAAAGTTTTTTCCTCTTGATAACCATTTTCAAAAGACCCCTTCGGGAATGGATATCTTTGGGGTGTTTTTTGAGGTGGCTAAGAACTTTTTTAATGTCTTCGGTTAAAAGTGCCACCTGGACATCAGCTGAACCGGTATCTTTCTCTTTAAGTTTGTATTTTTTGATTATTTTTTCTTTTTCTTCTGGTGTTAACATATTTTCGTGCCCCCATCAGGACTCGAACCTGAAACAAATGGCTTAAGAGGCCACTACTCTACCAATTGAGTTATGGGGGCTCTAAAGCGTTATCTTACAATTAATAGTGAAAATGAAATTTGTCGTAAACTTCTGTAAACCAGTCCACTCCGCCACCCCTATTATTTTAAGCACTGTACCAACCAGCATAAAAGCACCGTAGGCCAAGAAAAGACCAATGACCACTGCTTTAATTAGACCTTTACCGCGAGTTACCAAATTAGGATTACCTCCGGCAAAATAAAACATGATTCCCCCAATCACCAACATCAAAACAGCAATCGGAGGAACAACGTATCTTAAAACAAAATCAACTATTCCATCAAACATCACAAAAAAATGGCAGAACTGACAAGTCATTGTTACTTCATTTGACTCTGCTTCCTCTATAAGGTTGTTTTTATCATCATAGCTTGCTGGAGCTGACTCAGACTTACCACAAGGCACCAATCCCCTATAATGAATGGTTTTGCCATCCGCTTTATACTCTCCAGCCAAAGTAACCTGAGGCAAAAATAAACCGGCTAAAAAAACGATTAAAAACAATAGGGCTATTTTTTTCATTTATTTACTAAATAATAACAAATTTTTCACTAAAACAAAAATCTGGTGCCCCCGGCAAGATTCGAACTCGCACCGTTGGATCCGAAGTCCAACACGCTATCCATTACGCCACGGGGGCTAACATTTTATTATTATAGCCAAAATTTGAAAAAAAGCAATTTTTAGGGCATAATTAACCAATGAAAATACCCAAAGAAGTCCAATCTGTCATTGATAAACTCAAAGAAAACAAGTTTGAGGCCTATATCGTTGGTGGTTGCGTCCGTGACATTTTAAGAGAAGTTGAACCTCAGGATTGGGATATCGCCACCAATGCTCGACCAGAAAAAATTGGCAAAATCTTTTCAAAAAGTTTTGCTGACAACAGATTCGGCACGGTCACCGTGCTAACCAGCTCAAAAGACCCAAGATTAAAAGAAATTGAAATTACCCCTTATAGAATTGATGAAAAATACACTGACAAACGCCACCCCGATAAAATTAGCTGGGCCAAGACCATTGAACAAGACTTAGCCAGAAGGGATTTTACAATTAATGCCATGGCTATGGATACTAAAATAATTGATCCTTATGAAGGTCAAAAAGATTTAAAAAACAAAATTATTCGGGCGGTCGGGAAGCCAGCTGAACGTTTTTCTGAAGATGCCTTAAGAATGCTAAGGGCCGTGAGATTTGCCGTCTCCCTTGAACCACTAATCTGGCAGATTGAAGAAAAAACCAGCCAAGGCATTAAAAAGAACGCTCATCTCTTGGGGTTTATTTCCAAAGAAAGAATCAGA
>JAUWYS010000014.1 GCA_030615715.1 bacterium | reverse complement strand
ATATAAATTTTCTCCTCCGTATCCTGTTCTGACCAAAAACTCATAAAACATTTGTAACGCTTCAATTAAACTAAGTTTTTGTTGGGCTTGAGAGCCTCTTTCCAGTCGCCTTTTAATTCTGGTCCATCTCTTAACTATCTTTTTCTGACCAAACTCCCGAAAAGCCGAAAGGTCTTCCAAGTCGCTCAGGTAGGCATCTCTAAGATAACAGCTTTTTGAAAGAATGTATAAAATAGCCAGAAAAAACAAAACAGAGATAACCATAAAAATTATTTTAAAAACAAGAAGCCTCTCTTGAAATTGAGAAGAAATTAGAAGCTGGAAGGTTTCTTTAACTTCCTGGATAAATTGCCCAATATCAATTGTCCCCGGGGGAACTTCTGGAGGCATTTTATTAGTTTATTAAACTATTTTTTCAATAAATCTGCCAACTTCAAAAATTTCTGATTCTCGGAACGGTTTGCCAATTATCTGGAGCCCCACTGGCAATTTACCAAGCTTGCTGCAGGGCAAAGAAAGAGCTGGCAGGCCTGCTAAATTTACCGAGGCAGTAAAAACGTCGGAAAGATACATGGCCAGAGGGTCTTCAATTTTCTCTCCGATTTTGAAAGCAGTAAAAGGAGAAACAGGGGTGAAGATAACATCCACTTTTTGAAAGGCCTTCTCGAAATCCTGCTTGATTAAGGTTCTTACTTTTTGAGCTTTCAGATAATAGGCCTCGTAATAGCCGGCCGATAAGGCGTAAGTGCCCAGCATTATTCTTCTTTTAACTTCCGGACCAAACCCTTCTTCCCTTGTTTCTAAATATACATCTAAAAGGTCTGATTTCCCCTCTTCGTCTTTTGACAATCCATATCTTATGCCGTCATATCTTGCCAAATTGGCACTTGCTTCAGAGGTGCAGATAATGTAATAGCAAGCAATGGCATATTTGGTGTGGGGCAGAGAAATTTCTTCGATTTTAGCACCTTGTTTTTCTACTTTTTTAATTGTCTCTTTGATAATTTTTTCTACGCCCGGCTCAATTCCCTCTCCAAAATATTCTTTGGGTATCCCGATTCTTAAATTTTCAATTTTTACTGCCCTGCTGGACACCCCGTAGGGTCCTTTTAAATTTTTAATTTTTGGAACTTCAACGCTAGTTGAGTCTTTTGGGTCCTTTCCTTTAATAGCATTGAAGACAATTTCAGCATCCTCAATTGTTTTAGCTATCGGGCCTATCTGGTCCAGAGAGGAAGCAAAAGCTATCAAACCATAACGGGAAACAGCGCCGTAGGTTGGCTTCAGTCCCACTACTCCACAAAAGGCAGCTGGCTGACGAACCGAGCCGCCAGTATCAGAACCCAAAGCACAACAACACTCATCAGCAGCTACCGCCACCGCCGAGCCCCCCGAAGACCCGCCAGGCACTCGAGTTGGGTCGTGGGGATTGCACGTCTTTTTGAATGCTGAATTTTCGGTTGAGGCTCCCATTCCAAACTCGTCCAGGTTTGTTTTACCCAAAAAAACAGCACCCTCTTTCCTTAATTTCTTAACCGAAGTTGCCTCAAAAGGGGCTTGATATCCTTCAAGGATTTTTGAAGCAGCCGTACATTTTATATCTTTGACTAAAATATTGTCTTTGATGGCCATGGGTACTCCAGCCAGCAGAGAAACTTTCTTTCCCTGAGAAATTGATTCATCCACTCTTTTTGCTTGTGACAGCGCCTCGTTCTGAGCAATCTCCAGAAAAGCCCCCAATTTTTCATCCAGGGAATTTATCTTTTTAAAATAATTCTGGGCTAATTCCTGGGCTGAGAATTTTTTCTCTTTCAAACCCTGATGAATATCAGAAATTGTAAAACCCTTAACCATTTGAAAATTGATAATTGAAAATTGAAAATTTATCCCAGTACTCCTTTGACTTTGATGTGTCCTTTTTCTTTGGCGGGAGCCCCGGCTAACATTTTATTGACTGTTTCTGGACTTTCCTCTTTGAAGATATCCTCTCGGTCTACGTTCTCCAATAAAATTGAATGAGAGGTTGGTGAAACCTGAGAAACGTCAACTTCTTTTAATAAATCAAAATAATTTAAAATCAAAGTCAGCTCTTTTTGCATCTTCTCAATTTCTTTCCCGGTCAAGCCAAGCCGAGCCAACTTAGCCACATGTTCTACTTCTTTTTTAGAAATCATAAATTATTTTAGTGGTTCTCCTGATTCTGTTTCAGCCAATATTTCCCTCAATTCATCAAGGTTTTCCAAAACCATCCCGCCACCCCGAACTACGGCTGTTAAGGGGTCTTCAATAATTTTGACTGGCATCTTGGTGGTGGTACTTATCAACTTATCCAGCCCCCTCAATAAAGAACCTCCGCCCACCAGATAGATGCCGTCGGTCATCACGTCAGACAGTAATTCGGGAGGAGTTTTTTCAATGGTTAGTTTGATTGCTTCAACAATTTGATTTATTGATTTTTCCAGGGCCTTTCTGATATCTTCTGAATTGACGATAATCTCTTCAGGAAGCCCGGTGACCAAATTCCTTCCCCGAAGCGGTGCCTCTTTCTTCTCTCTCAAGGGAAGAGCCGAACCAATATTGATTTTGATGTCTTCAGCGCTTCTGGGACCAATCAGAATCTTGTATTTTTGCCCCACATACTCAATAATGTCTTCGTCCAACTTATCTCCAGCAACCTTTAAACTCTTGGAAGCAACTATTCCTCCCATGGAAATCATGGCCACCTCGCTTGTCCCTCCGCCAATGTCAACCAAAAAATTTCCTTTTGGTTCCTGGATGGGTAGACGAGCTCCGATGGCAGCCGCAATCGGTTCTTCAATTAAATGAACTTCTCTGGCTCCGGCTGATTTAGCTGCGTCTTCCACCGCTTTCTTTTCAACCTCGGTTACTCCGCAGGGAATGCCAATAATCACTCTAGGCCAAGAAAGAGGGAAAATTCTCCTCCGGTGGGCCCTGTCAATAAAATACTTAAGCATTTGTTCGGTAACCTCAAAGTCAGAGACCACTCCTCGCTGTAAGGGTCGGATGGCTTGGACATAAGAGGGAGTTCTACCAACCATCTTTTTTGCTTCTTCTCCAATAGCCAAAATCTGTCCAGTTTTTTTATTAAGGGCGACCACCGATGGCTCGTTAATAACAATTCCCCTTCCCTTAACATAAACCAGAGAGTAAGCCGTACCCAAATCAATGGCAATGTCTTCGTTAAAATATGACAGAAGTTTAGAAAACATGATTGATTTATGATTTAAGATTTATGATTTATGATTTAAGAAAAGTTTGCAGTTCTTTCGTTTTCACTAATTTTATTTTCTTTTTATCTCTTCTCTTTAACTCCACCGAATCTTTCTCTAACGTTCTCTTGCTTATCACAATTCTGATTGGTATGCCGATTAAGTCAGCATCAGCTAATTTTTCTCCAGGAGATTTATCTTCTCTATCATCATACAATACCTCTTTTTCTTCTTTTTGTAAATCTTGATAAATTTTTTCTGAGGTTTTTCTAACTTTTGAATTTGAAATTTCTATGGGAACCAAATGAAGAGAAAAAGGAGCTACTTCCCGTGACCAGATAATCCCCCTGGAGTCATGATGAACTTCAGCAATTGCCCCCATTAATCTTCCCAAGCCGATTCCATAACAGCCCATGATTACAGGTTTCTTTTTCCCTTGTTTGTCAACAAAATAAAGTCCTAAAGCTTTTGAGTATTTATTTCCCAAGCTAAAGATATGACCAATCTCAATGGTGTTCACCTTCTTTAAAGAACTTTTTTTACATTTTGGGCAGTTTGCTCCGATTTTTCCCTGGACCATTTCTAAATTAACTGCCCAGCCGCAGCCAGCACAAAGAAAAATCTTATCTTCACCGTTCTCAGCTTTAACTTGGAACTCAAAGGTTCTTTCTTCTTTGCCGCTAATTGTTCCTCCCGAAGCTTCGCTTCTTATGGAATTCAAACCGCAACGTTTAAAAATCTTTTGATAACTCTGAGCTACTTTATCAAAATACTTATCTAAATCTTTTTTGGTTTGATGAAAACTGTAAAGGTCTTTCATGACAAATTCTCGGGTTCTTAAGAGTCCCCCTGTCGAGCGAACTTCATTTCTGAATTTTGTTTGAATCTGATAGAGGGCTTGTGGTAAATCTTTATAGGACTGAATTCTCTCTTTGGCCAGTATGGTAATCACCTCTTCATGGGTTGAGCCTAAAGCAAAATATTTCTTGTGTAAATCACGAAGCTTAAAAAGAGGTGGGCTCATTTTGTTCCAGCGATCAGTCCTTTCCCATAATTCTTTTGGCTGGAGGGCGGCTAAGAAAACTTCCTGGGCACCAATTGAATCCATCTCCTCCCGAATTATCTCCTCAATTTTTTTGTGAACCTTAAGTCCTAAAGGTAAAAAATTATAAATACCGCTGGCTAATTGTTCAATAAAATCTCCTTTAATCAAAAACTTATAACCCTCGTTTCTAATATCTCTGGCAACCTTCTTTTTAGTTTTAGCTAAAAGTTTTGATTGTATCATACGCTTTGAATTTTAGAAAAGGCGAATTACATCCTTGATGGTGATAAAGATCATCAGACCCACCAAAATGGTGAAAAACAAGGCGGTGATGTTTCTCTCAAGATTGGGATTGACGGGATGCCCCCTAACCTTCTCAATGCCCAGGAACAGGAGCCGTCCCCCATCAACGGCTGGAATGGGTAAAAGATTGAAGAGAGCCAGCCAGATTGAAATCATAGCAATCAGAAGTAAAAAATTATCAAAACCAATTTTTAAACTCCGACCCATCATTTCCCCTATGCCAATCGGCCCGACAAACTTCACTCCCTCAACTTTCTCTCCCTGAACTGCCTTGACTATTACCTGGCCTATAATTATTGGCATAGCCACCGTTTGTTGGGAAGTCACCAGAACCCCCTGCCAGGGAGCCTGGTACCAAGGATACCTGAATTTGGCAACCCTGACTAAAGCTATGCCCATGGCTCCTTCTCCTTGGGGTGGAGAGGTTCGGGGAACTAAACTAAACTCAGAAACTTCTTTGCCTCTCTGGATTGTTAGGGTTATCTCCTCGCCCTTATATTCTTCCGTTAATTCCTGAATCTCTTCTACTTTATTAACTGAAAATTGAAAATGGGAAATTGAAAATTCTTTTATTATGTCCCCTACCTTAAGTCCTGCTAATTCAGCTGGCGAACCTGAGTTCACGCCAATAATCTGTACCTGAGGTCCTTCAACTATTTGAATACCTTGCCTCAAAGCTTCGGGCTGGAAATCTCCACTAACCGAAGTTGGTAACCCCCAGACTCCAGCAATAAAAGTGAAAATCAAAAATCCAATTAACCAGAAAGTAACCACTCCTCCAATTAAAATCAAGGCTCTCTGCCAGATGGGTTTACCGGAAAAAGACCTGGCATCTTCAACTCCGAGCTTTCCTTCCTCTCCCTTGATTCTAACAAAGGCGCCAAAAGGTAAAAGGTTCAAAGAATAAATGGTTTTCCCAATCTTTTTGCCAAAAATCCTTGGCGGATAACCAACCCCAAACTCTTCAACATCAACTCCAAACTTCTTGGCCAGCAAAAAATGTCCCAGCTCATGCAAAACCAACAAACCAATCAAGGTGAAAAAAACAATTAAAATGGTTAAAATCATATTTTTACCCTTCTATCTCTTTTTTCTTTCTCTCAGCCATCTCCTCTATCTCATCTTTGTATTCTTTAACAACTTCCTCTAATTTATCTTTGCCTCGAAACTTATCATCTTCTCTAATCTCCCCTTTCTGAAATCCCTCTTGAATTTCCTTCCAGGTTTTGTCTCTCAGGCGCCGGATATCTTGAAAGGTCTGTTCTTTTTTCTGGTTCAAAACTCGGATTAGGTTTTTCTTGATCTCCTCAGTCAAGGGAGGACTGGATAAGCGGATGATATCTTTGTCCACCACCGGAGCCAGACCAACTCCTGCCCTCTCAATTGAGCGTATGATGGGTTCAATGTATGACTTATCCCAGGGCTGCACGGTAAGTTCTCTGGCTGAAGAAGAAGAGATTGCCCCCAAACTTTTCAGGGGCATCGAACTTCCCTCAATCTCAACTTCAATATCTTCAATTAAAGCGGCGGAGACGCGGGAAGCTCGGATTTTCATTTGTTCTTCTTTTAATAATTCAGCAAGATTTCTTAGTTCGGGTTTAATTTTATCAATAATTTCTTGATAACTCATAGGTAAAGAATTAGGTTTTCTAAGGCCAGCTTGGGATTGATATTGGTCTGAGAAATTGCTGAGCTTAAATCCTGGACAGCCTTAATCATTTTTTCTAAGTTGGGGAAAGAATAATCTTGAGTGGCTCTCTTAAAAGAAGTTAATTGATTTTTTTTAACTCCCAATTTTTCAAGTAAAAGTCCTCTTAAATGTCTCAGTAAAATTTCCAGAAAAGACCCTATGTTCTGAGAAAACTCTTGTTTTTTGCTAAAAAGTTGGTTGAGATAATAAAATCTCTGCCCTAAACTTGAACCTAGAATTTTCTGCCAAAATTGATATCTTGCCAGTTCCGTCTCTAACTTTTCAGGGTCTTTAAAAAACTCCATTGCCTTTCCGGGGAGTCCTTCAGAAAGAAAAACCATTTTTTTCAAGAAATCCTGAGCTACCTTTCCCTTAAAATATTCCTCTATTTCTGAGGCTCTTAAGGGATAGAATTTTAACAGCTGGGTTCTTGAGATGATGGTGCGGGCCAACATGGCTGGCTGGGAAGAAATAAGAATTAAAATGGTTTTTCCTCTGGGTTCTTCTAAGGTTTTTAAAAGACAATTTTGAGCAGCCACATTCATACTCTCTGCCTCATCAATAATCACTGATTTGATAGAGGAAACCTGTGCCCCAAGATTTAAAATATTTTGCAGGTCCCTAATCTGGGAAATCTGAATCTCTTTTTTCTGGGGTCGCACTATGCTCAAATCCGGGTATCTCTCTTTGGCAATGCTTTGACAAGAGAAACATTTCTGACAGGGCTCTTCTTGAGAACAATTCAGAAGTTTAATAAATTCCAAAGCCACTTTCAGCTTACCCAAATGGTTTTGACCAGCAAAAAGCAGGGCCTGGGGAATCCTGTCAGTTTTGGCTATTTTCTGTAAAAATTCCCATTGAATTTGGTGACCAAGTATCATAATCACTTTTTGCTCATTATACTTTTCTTGTAGGTTTCCAAATTTTCC
>JAUWYS010000011.1 GCA_030615715.1 bacterium | reverse complement strand
CGAATATTCCTATCGCAGCTACGATTAACCCCTTAAATATAGTTTTTGTCTCTTTCTTCATTTCCTTTTCACCTCCTCGCTTTCATAAATTTCTCTATATATCTCTGGTACCTCTTCTTGTAACTCTTCTTTTCTCCGAATTCCATCCATTTTTCTTTTAAGCATTTTAGCTTTCCCTTTTCTGTATTCTGTATAGGCATAGACAGTCACGACCCCAAGAAGAATCACCAATAGCACTAAATAAAAAATCTCTATTCTACTCATTTCTACCTTCCATATTATTCTTATATTTGTGCAAAGAACTGATATTAAATATTAATGAATTTTTTAAAAAAATGTCAAATTTTTTGTGTCGTTTTTTTATCCCAGCAATCGTATAGCTACCCCAATAACTGCTAACAGCATTCCCAGAATCCAAAAACGCATGGTGATTTTGGCGGGAGGCCAGCCCTTTGCCTCCAAATGGTGATGAATGGGGGCACAGAGGAATATTTTTTTGCCAAAGAATTTTTTGGAAAAAAGTTGCAAGATAACAGAGCCAGCCTCAATGACCAAAAGTCCTCCAATAATTGGCAGAACCAACAAAGAATCGGTTAAAAAAGCGACCACTGCCAAGGTTGAAGTTAAACCTATCATGCCTGTTTCTCCCATGTAAAAGCGGGCCGGTGGGATGTTAAACCATAAGAAAGCTAAAATCGTTCCAGCCAAAACAGCACAGAAACTTGCCAAGTTATATTGCATTTGAGAAAAGGCAATGATACTGAAGGCGCCAAACATGGTGGCAAAAACTCCCCCAGCCAAACCGTCAAGGCCATCAATCACTCCCCCAGCCCAGCAAGCCAGAACAGCCACCACGAACAGAGGCAAATACCAAAAACCAATCACCAGGTCTCCGTTGCCGGGAATATGCAAGGTGTGCCAGCCCAATTTGGCGTAAAACCACCAGGCTCCAATAACTCCTATCATCAAAACAATCAACAACCTCCGAGTAAATCTTATACCACCACCAGCATACTTCCCCTTACCAAAAATCTGCAAAATATCATCTCCCAGACCCAGAAGGCCTGCTGCTACCAGGGTGGCTAAGGGAAGCCAGGTTTGGTTTCTTGATAAAAAATTTAGTTTTTGCAACCAAAAACTATCAGAAATTTTAGCTAAGCCAGCAAACAAAAAAGCAACAAAAATGGTAGTCAGCCAAATTAAAAGTCCTCCCAAGCGGGGAACCCTAACTTCTCTTTTCTTGTGTAAGTTATAAAAGACCGGGGCTGGTTTGCCGTCAATTGTTTTTTTTCTGGGTTCTTTTCTCCAGAGTTTGTATTTATAGAGAAAGTGAGTCAAGGCAGGAGTCCATAAAACAGCCAGGAAAGCGGAACTGACACAAAGAACCAAAATCTTAATTACTTGTATCTGAAGCATAAGAATCAGCGAGTGAGCTCTATTAATTTTCTCATCTCCTCAAACTTACGGGAAGAGTTTAGCACAATATTTACCAAATAATTTCCGGGTCCGGAGCCTTCCATAATCAAAAGCAAGCAGCCCCCTGCTCTTTCAGTGAAGCCTGTTTTCCCTCCAACTATTCCTGGAATTTCTCCCAAAAGTTCATTGGTATTTTGTAAAGTGTGGTGAAAAACTCCATTTTCTAAGTAGAGCTCATATTCTTTTTTAGAAAGAATCTCTAAAATCAAAGGATTCTTTAAAAGGTACCCAGTTAACTTTACCAAATCTCGGACAGTTGAGTAATTTATCGGTTGATTGGAATTTTCAGGGTCTAAGCCGGTTAGATTAAAAAACTTGGAATTTTCAAGACCCATATCTCTTGCCTTTAAGTTCATTAAGTCAAGGAAGCCCTCAATGCCAATTATCTCTCCTAAGGCAAAAGCAGCATCGTTGCTTGATTCAATAAGTATTACATGTAGAAGGTTCTCAACCGTTAAAATCTCTCCCACTTTCAGACGGCCATATTCTTCTTCTTGCCCCACAGCAACTTTTGAGATTTGAACCTTCAGGGAAGGATAATAAAATTCTGAAGCAATTAGGGCTGTCATAAGTTTGGTGATGCTGGCCATGGGCATTTTTTTGATTTCCTCCTTGCTAAAAAGAACCCTCTCGTTTCCTGCTTGGTCTATCTCAACCGAGATGGCGCTCTCAGCAGTAATTTCAAAATCTTCCGGTATTTTACTTTCAACAACGCTTACCGAAGCTTTTATAATATAATTTTGAGCAATCTGAGAAATAAAGATTGAGGGGGGATTTTTTTCCATTTCCCATGAATAAAAAAAGTCCTCCAGGTTTTTTTCCAGGATATTCATCATCCACCAAAAAGGCAAGCTTAAAAGCACTACTACCAGGAAGATTTTAAAGTTTCTGCTCATTTTTTCTTTTTCTCCTTTTCGATATTAAGATGAAGTTCTTTTAATTGTTCCTTGGAAATCTCCGAGGGTGTATTCATCATTGGATCTCTGGCATCCCCTGTTTTGGGAAACGCTATGACTTCACGGATGTTCGGTTCGCCTGCATATAACATAGCCAGCCGGTCAATGCCGGGAGCTGCTCCTCCGTGCGGAGGTGCGCCAAACTCAAGTGCTTGAAGAAGATGTCCGAACTGCTCTCGTGCCTTCTTCAAATCCAAACCAATCATCTGCATAACTTTTTCTTGTAAATCACGCTTATGAATTCGTAAACTTCCACTGCAAATTTCATAGCCATTGCAGACGAGGTCAAATTGGGTACTGATGACTTTCCCGGGGTCTGTGTCAAGAAGTTTTTCCTGCCCTTTTTTGGGTAAGACAAACATATGATGGACAGGGTCCCAACGTTTCTCTTCTTTTGACCATTCAAACAGGGGAAAATCAATAATCCAGGCGAAAGCAAGAATATTTGGGTCTTTTGGTTCAGGACGAATGTCGGGTTTATCCGTACCATAGTTCTTCATCGTTTCGCTGTAAGTTAATCTTGGCAGAGGTTTTGCCAGCAACTTTTTGCCAGTTAAGGGCTCGAGATGTTTGGTGAGTTTTACAATGCCTTCTTCCAAGACATCCATAATTTCATCTTGCTCTACAAAGGACATTTCAAAATCCCATTGGGTGTGTTCTGGTTGTCGTTCTGCCCGAGGATCCTCGTCACGCATAGCTCTTGGAAGCTGGAAATAACGTTCAATACCCCCTACCATTAATAACTCTTTATATTGTTGAGGAGATTGTGGGAGAGCATAGAATTTTCCCGGATAAAGGCGGGATGGAACAACGTAATCCCTGGCACCTTCTGGAGTCGATCTGGTAAGGAGAGGAGTTTCTATGTCTACAAAGCCTTTCTGGTCCATAAAATCTCTAATGAATTTGACCAGTTGGTGACGTAGCCTGAGATTTTTCTGGAGGCGTTTTCTTCGAATATCTAAATATCTATATTTGAGGCGTTTTTCCTCCCCTATTTCGTAGCCATCAGTATCTATGGCGAAAGGAATAGTTTTTGCTTCAGAGTCAACTTTAAGTTCCTTGACTTTTATCTCAATCTTTCCTGTCTCCATTTTGGGATTCTCCATCCCTTTGGGTCTTTCAGCAATCTCTCCTGTTATCTCAATTACCCATTCAGGACGTAATTTTTGGGCTACTTGATAAACTTTTTTGTCCTGGGGGGTAAAAACAACCTGTAAAAACCCTGACCTGTCTCTTAAATCAATAAAAATAACCTTGCCGTGGTCTCTTCTTGAATTAACCCAACCGCATACCCGAACTTTTTTGCCGAGGTATTTAGTTGTATCTTTGGTCAAAATTCTTTGCATTTTATATTTTAATTTTAATAAATTTTCTTTTTCCCACCCGTAAAATCATTCCTCCTCTCAATTTAATTTTCTCTTGCCAATTGGTCTTTACTTTGCCGTCAATTTTGACTCCCCTCTCTAAAATTAACCTTTTGGCTTGGCTCTTGGAAGAAGCCAGGCCAGATTCAAAGATTAAATCTAAAATGGGTAAAACCTTTTTTGATATCTTGAAAATAGGGATTTTAGAGGGCAATTTCTTTTCCCTGAATACCCGATTAAACTCTTTTTCTGCTGAAAGCGCTGCTCTTTCTCCATAATACAATTTCACAATCTCTCTGGCTAATCTCGCTTTGGCATCTCTTGGATTCATTTTTTTAACTTTTAATCCTCTCTCAATCTCTCTCGCCTCTTTTAAGGGAATTTTGGTACAAAGTTCAAAATAACCCCCAATTAGTTCATCTCTCATTGACATTACTTTTCCGTAAATCTGTTTGGGATTGTCTGAGATATTTATAACATTACCCCAGCTGGTTGACATTTTTCTATCATCCAGACCATAAAGCATTTTCAGGGTCATAATTTCCTGTGGTTTCTGATCAAACATTTTTTGGATTTCTCTCCCCGTCTTAAGGTTAAAGAGTTGGTCAAATCCCCCAACTTCAACATCAGCCTTAATCTGAACCGAATCATATCCCTGTAAAATAGGATAAAGCAATTCGTGAACCCCAATCGGTTTCCCTTCTCCCCATCTTTGTTTGAAGTTTCTTCTCTGAATCATCTGTTGAGCAGTGAATTTCATGGAAAGTTGAATAATATCTTTGAGCCCTACCTTACTCAACCACTCAGAATTTCGATGAACCTCAACTTTTTTCATGTCTAAGATTTTGGCGAACTGCTCCTCATAATCTTTCAGATTTTCTCTAATCTCTTTGACTGACAAGGGTTTTCTCATGGAGGTTTTATCTGAGGCATCACCGATTTGAGCAGTAAAATCACCAATAATCAAAACAATCTTATGACCGAGCTCTTGAAATGCTTTAAGTTTCCAGAGTTGACTTGCTCTGCCAATATGGATCTTGGGTCCGGTGGGGTCAATACCATGCTTAATCCTCAATCTCTTGCCAGATTTTAATTTCTTTAGCAAACTCTCCTTTTCAATAATCTCTTCCACTCCTCTTTCCAAGATTTCTTTCACCTTTTTGGGGTCAGTATTGATTTTCATAGAATTGCCTGTTCCTCAATTCTAATAAATTTGACAAAAAATAGCAACTCCATTTTTACCACCTTAAATAAAAAAAAACAGGAAAATGCCCAGGGCACTCCTGTTTTTTTTGAATCCATTTTAGAAATATCTTAAATTTACTCTCTCTCTGGACCTTCAGAGGGTGGTGTTTCAGGACCTTCCTCTTTAGGTTCCTCTGGGGTTGTAGTTCCGGGCATGCTTTCTTTTTCTCCACCTTTTCCTCTTGATTTCAAATACCAAAAGATAATGCCAACCACCGCCACAACCAAGATGACCCAAAATAGCCAATAAAGTGACATAGTTTAACTTTTTTAAAAATTAGAGAAGACCTTTTTGATATATTAGTCTATTTTAAGAGTTTGTTCCTTGATAGTCAACTGGTCAACTGTGGATAACTATTTAAGCTCTTTAATTATCTCGTAGATGTTCCCCGCTCCCATTATTATCATTACTTCTCCACCCTTTAGGTTCTTTTTGAGGTAACTTATTATCTTGCTCTTTGATAGATAACTGGCCCAATTTTTGCCAATTGCCTGAATTAATTTCTTTGAGTTCACTTTTTTCTTGAGGTCTTTTATTTCTCTGCCAGCCACGTCATAGATGTCAGTAATAATTAATTTATCTAAAGGAGCAGCCTTAAAAACCCTGACAAAATCTCGGAACAAATAAAATGTTCTTTGGTATTGATGGGGCTGGAAGATGCACCAGATTTTTCGTTTGGGGTATTTTTGGTGAGCTGTTTTTAGAGCAGCAGTAATTTCAGTGGGATGATGAGCATAATCGGAGATAATCTTTAAATTTCTAAATTTTATTTGGTGTTCTTCGAAACGCCTCCAGGCACCTTTGTATTCTGACAGAGCTTTGAAACTTATCTCGTCAGGAATTTCTAACATCCGACCCGCTGTTAGAGCTGCCAGGGCATTTGAAACATTGTGTTCTCCGGGAATCTTTAAAATCTTTTTTAGTTCTTTTGCCTCCCTCTGCTTAAAACTAAATTCCTGGGTTTTGAAACGTAGTTTTAAGATTTGAATTTTAAGTTTTGAAATATTTTTATCATCTCCATTCATGATTAACACTCCGTTGCTCGGCAAATGGCTGATAAACTCCTGGTAGGTTCTGAGAATATGGGCGAGATTTTTATAATAATCAAGGTGTTCTCTCTCAATATTAGTAATGACAATAACATTGGGCCAATAATTTAGAAAAGAGGTCTGCCACTCGTCAGCTTCCATCACCAAATACTTGCTCTTTCCCATGCGAAAATTACTTTGCCTAAATTCTTTAAGTTTTGTTCCCAGAATTACGGTGGGGTCCAAGCCGGCTTTTATTAAAATTAGACCAATCATGGCAACCACCGTGCTTTTACCGTGGGTGCCAGCAACGGCAATAGTATAATATTGTTTAGTGAGCTCACCCAATGCCTCGGGGTAACTTTGACGCTTAATCTTGCATTTTTTTGCTTCTGTCAATTCTGGATTGTCCGATTGAACTGCCGGGCTGTAAATTACCAAATCAGCATTCTTGGGAAGGTTGCTGGCCCGGTGTCTGCCAATAAAAACTTTAGCCCTTTTCTTCTTCAAAAAATCAGTAATTTCTGAAGGAACCAAATCAGAACCACTAACCTGGTGGCGTTTGGCTAAATAATATTGGGCTAAAGCAGAAACTCCAATTCCCCCGATACCAATAAAATGGACTCTCATGTTAATTTGGCTGACTCTAAGATGATGTATTCTGAACCGGTTCTTTTCAGTATGCTTTCCATCACCTCAACTGATTTGACTTCAAAAATTAAAGAAATTTCTCTTTCTATTTCCGGTCGCTCTTCCGGTTCAATTCTTTTCCATTGCCAAGATTTGATTCTTGCTAAGGTAATATGGGGAGAAAACCCTCTTTTTTCAATTCTTCTCAAAATACCGGCTTCTGCCATTTCTTTTTTTAATTTTTCAGCCAAGGTTAACAATTCCGGCTTTTTTTCTAAATCAAGCCAGATTAAGCGAGGTGGTATTTTCTCTGGAGGCCCATAGCCAACCCTTTCAAACTTCAAAGAAAAGGATTTTTGGCCTTCGGTTGCTTCTTTCACGATTTGACAAATCTTGGGAATTTCTTCATCTTTAACATAGCCAATAAAAAGCAAGGTAAGGTGTAAATTCTCTTTTTTCACCCAGCGAATTAATCCCCTGCTTACCTCCTGCGGGAACATATCAGCAATTTCTTTTTCTAAATCTTCCAACTTTTCTTTAATCTCTTTTGGTAAGTTTATAGCAATAAAAACTCGTCGCATTCTTAGATTTTAGCTATTTTTATGCTAAAATTCAAATAATGAAAGAGATTTATCTTTATAAAAAACTCAAAGATAATAAGGTTCAATGTCGAACTTGTGCTCATTATTGTATTATTGAAAACGGTCAAAGAGGTAAATGTTATGTCAAAGAAAACAAAGATGGCAAACTTTACTCTTTAGTTTATGGCAGGCCCTGTGCCATAAACATTGACCCCATTGAGAAAAAGCCATTTTTTCATTTTCTACCAGGCAGCCAATCTTTGTCTATAGCCACGGTGGGTTGCAATTTCCAATGTAAAAGTTGCCAAAATTGGACTATCTCTCAAGGTCCTAAAATTTTCAAAAAAATTGAAGGAGATGAAATTCCCCCAGAAAAAATAGTTGAGATTACCCTAAAAAATAATCTTCCTTCTATCTCTTACACATACACAGAGCCCACAGTGTTCCTGGAATATGCTTTAGACACCATGAAATTAGCTAAAAAACAAGGTTTAAAAAACAACTGGGTAACCAATGGATTTTTATCAAAAGAGACGTTTAATTTAATTGCCCCCTACTTAGATGCCGCTAATGTTGATTTGAAAAGTTTTGATGATAAATTTTACCAGAAATATTGTGGAGGCAGATTACAGCCGGTTTTAGATACTTTAAAAAGATTAAAACAGAAAAAAAATTGGGTTGAGGTGACGACTTTGGTAATTCCTACCCTGAACGATTCTGAAGAGATTTTCAAAAACATTGCTGAATTTATTAAAAATGAGCTGGGGGAAGAAACACCCTGGCATATTTCTCAATTCTCTGGAGCAATTTCCTGGAAGCTCCAACATTTACCAGAAACACCCATTAAAACTCTAAA
>JAUWYS010000048.1 GCA_030615715.1 bacterium | reverse complement strand
GTTACTTTTCCCCATCCCGAAACCGACCCCTTAGGGATTAGTTATCAGCTGAAGCAGGCCTTGATTGCCATTGGCTCAGGAAAAATATTCGGTATTGAGAAGGGATTTGGGCTTGGCTTGAGCCGGCAAAAATTCGGCTTCTTGCCCCATTCAATGTCTGACTCAATTTTTGCTATAATAGGAGAAGAGATGGGTTTCATCGGCTGTGGCATCCTTATTTTCCTTTTTTTGATTTTTCTCTGGCAAGGTCTGAAAATAGCAGCCAGGGCAGAAAAAAGCTTTCTCCGTCTTTTAGCTCTGGGGATTACCTCCTGGCTCATCTTACAAACTTTCTTTAATATCGGAGGAATGACAGGAGTTCTGCCTTTGGCTGGAATCCCTCTGCCGTTTTTCAGTTATGGGGGGTCGCACCTGATAGCCGAGTTGGCTGGAGTTGGCATACTCTTAAATATTTCCAAAAAATTATGAAAATTATTTTTACCGGCGGTGGAACAGCGGGCCACACCTTTCCAATGGTGGCCATCGTAAGAGAAATAAAAAAAATCTATAAAGGACCGGACCTCAAGCTGTTTTACCTCGGCCCCAAAGACAAATACAGCTTAACCCTACTTACTGAAGAAGGGGTGATTGTCAAAACAATATTAGCTGGCAAGCTAAGGAGATATTTCTCTCTTAAAAATTTTTTAGATATTCTTAAAATTCCCCTGGGAATTCTGCAGGCTTTCTTTCAACTCTTCTTTTTAGCTCCCGACCTTATTTTCAGTAAAGGAGGCTATGGCTCTTTCCCCACGGTGGCAGCAGCGCGTATCTTACACGTTCCCGTCTTTTTACATACCTCAGATATCGTACCGGGATTAGCCGCCAGAATGGAAAGTAAATATGCTTTGGAAATTTTCACCTCTTTTGAGAAGACCGAATTTTTTCCCAAAGAGAAAATAATTTGTACCGGGAATCCTGTTCGCCAAGAAATTCTGAAAGGGTCTTTGGAAGAAGCCAGAAAAATTTTTTGGTTAGAGGGGAAAAAACCTCTGGTTCTGATTCTGGGCGGCTCTCAGGGAGCCAAAAACATCAATGAAATGATTCTTGAAATTTTACCGGAATTGCTTGCCAATTTTGAAATAATCCATCAAACTGGCTCAAGAACCTTCGCTCAGGTGAGGGCCGAAGCAGCAGCTATCATAAGAGAAAAAGGGTTGAGAAAATATTATCATCCTCTTCCTTTCTTAAATGAAAATTACCTAAAGAACGCCCTTTCTTGTTGCGATTTGGTGGTTTCAAGAGGGGGAGCGGGAGGTATTTTTGAAATTGCGGCAGCCGGCAAACCATCTCTGTTAATTCCCTTGCCAACCTCGGCCCAAAATCATCAAATGAAAAACGCTTATGCCTATTCCCGAGCCGGAGCAGCTGAGGTTATTGAGGAAAAAAATTTAAAACCTCATTTCTTTTTGGAGAGATTAAAACACTTGTTTTCCCGCCCCGACCTACTTGGCAAAATGTCTGAAGGTGCTGAGAGTTTCGCCCGACCCAAGGCAGCCCAAATAATTGCCTCATATATTTTGGAATATCTTAAACAATAACATGATTGAAAATCCTACCCCCAAAAAAATAGAGTTAATAAGACCCGGGGAAGTCAGGGTGAGAATAGCTCCTTCACCAACCGGACCATTGCACATTGGGGTGTCCAGAGCCGCTCTTTTTAACCATCTCTTTGCCAAAAAATACCAAGGTACTTTCATTTTAAGAATTGAAGATACCGATGTTGAGAGGTCAAAGAAAGAATGGGAAGAAGACATTATTGAAAGTTTAAAATGGTTGGGTATAGAATGGCAGGAAGGTCCCGACGTAGAGGGCCAATGCGGACCTTATCGACAGTCGGGTCGTGGAGAGATTTATCAAAAATATATCCAAAAACTTCTGGATGAAAAAAAGATATATTATTGTTTCTGTTCTAAAGAAGAATTGGAAGCCCATCGAAACTATCAGATGAGTATTGGGGAGCCACCACGTTATTCTGGAAAATGCCGGGATCTTTCTCTAGCAGAGCTTAAAAAGAATTTAGACGCCAAAAAGCCCTTTATCTTGAGATTTAAAACTCCCCCCAAGAAAATCGGTTTCAAAGATATGCTACGAGGTAAAATAGAAGTTGAAACAGATACCTTCGGAGATATGACAGTGGCCAAGGACTTAACTACCCCTTTGTATAATTTAGCCTGTATCATTGACGATTTTGAAATGAAAATAACTCATGTCA
>JAUWYS010000028.1 GCA_030615715.1 bacterium | reverse complement strand
TGACCACCACCAGCACCCGAGTCAATAACAAGGGTGGCGGCAGCCGGATTATCGTCAGCCAAAGCTACTATTAAGCCCTCTCCAACAACTTCCTCTTCCTCTTCTTCCTCTTCCTCTTCTTCCTCTTCTTCCTCTTCCTCCTCTTGTTCAGCTGCTTCAAGCAGAGAGTTCAACTTGGCTCTGGTTGTTGAACCAACAAAACCAGTTCCTTCAGTCAAACCCCAAAATTCCAAAACATCCTCAGTGTATTTCTCCTGGAATTCAATAACCGCTGCCTTGGTCAAAGGACCAAAGTACTCGGTTTCTTCTCCGGGAGAACCCCAACTGGTTTCTGCCACTTGGGTGTCAGCATCTGAGTTCAAAACAATCTGCAAATACTTCACCTCAACGTCTGACGTCCCGGAAGAGAGGTTGTTCTCAAAGGTAAAGTCAGCTGGCACGCCTTCAATGGTGACAACTTCTTCTTCACCCTCAAGTTCAGACAATTGATCCTGAAGCTCTTCTAAGGTAGCCAACAATTCATCAATTTGAACCTGGAGTTCTTCGGCAGTTACCGCTCCCACTGGGACTGCTGGTGCCATTAGCATGGCACTAACCGTCAAAGTGGTTCCAATCGAAACAATTCTTTTCATTAACTTATTCATTTTTTTGTTATTTGTGCATTTGTTATTTCTCTTGTCGCGCCGACCTTTCTTTGTCTCGTGACCTTACGTAATAGCCACGAAACTCGCGACTGTCAATTTTCATTAAAATATTTATTGTATAAATTCATTATTATAATCTCATTGTAATCCTCTTCTGCTTTTCGTAAACGGACCTGGTCCTCTTCGCTTAAACTTATTTGCTTCAAACTATTGATGCAAAATTCTAAAAGCTCTTCTCCCAAATTATCACTCTTTTCATATACTTCATCAAATCCATCTATTAAACTGGCATAAACTCCCTTTGGTAAAGAATCCTTAACTCCACTTATCACCCTTTCTCCTCCTTTTGCCGTAGCCTTCACCACTCCAGTCACTGCTAAGGCCTGGCTTGGATTTCTTGAGTTCTTCAAATTATTTAAAGACAAACTTATTTCTGCCAGGCTAACTTGAATTTCCCCCAGAGACGCTTTCATCATTTCTGTTTCGGCTCTCTTGTCAGAAACAAAAGGCAATTGGGCAAGCTGGGGAGTTAAAGCACCCAAATAAAGATAAACGAAAACCCCGGCCAAAATTAAAACCCCGGCAATTAAGGGTCTGACAACCAAAGCCGGCCTGTTAAACGGGGTGAAAAGCCAGCTCATCACTTGCTCTCCTTTTCCCTCTTCAAGGATTTCTTTTTTAGTAAAAAGAACCCAATCTTTGTTGGGTTTAATTTGCTTGAGTGTTTTAATTTTTTTGATGAGTTGGCGCTCTTCCATAGGATTTAGTCCTATATTATTATGACGAAAAATTCCCCATTTTGTTACACTCAATCAGCCAGCTTTCCTCTTAACTCCTTTAGGGCCCGATGGACCATCACCCTGACTGTCCCCTCTGGTTTTTCCATCATTTGAGCAATCTCTTTATTGGAATAGCCATCAATATATTTCCAAACCAAAACATCCTGGTACTCATTGTTTAGCTTAGCCAAGCAATTTTTAACAGCGGCCACGTCTGAATCCAGCTTGCTTTTTTCTTCCAAACCCGGATTAGGGTCAATAAGCTGGTCAGCAGTAGCCTGGACGGTCTGAAATCTGGCTTTTTCCCGGTGATGGTTGGCGATTTCGGCCCTGGCAATCTGGTAAAGATAGGCAGAAGGATTGTCAATCTTCTCCCCTTTCCTGAACTTCCTCCAACCCTTGGTAAAAACCTGGCTGGTCAAATCTTGAGCTTCTTCTTGGGAACTCACCTTTAAAAAGACAAAGCGATAGATTTTCTCTACATATTTATCGTATAATTTGGCAAACTTTTTCTTGGGATATGCCATAATGCTTAATAGGACATTTTATGTCCGCTTGATGTCCGGTTAGGAAGATATTTATGTCCGCTTAAGTTTATAAAATGTCCACTTACCATCTCCTAATCTTTCCACCAATCCTTTTGCTAAGAGATATCCAAAGTCCCTTCTCAAGGTTCTTTTGGTTACTTGGGGGAAAATTTCCTTAAATTCCCAGATTTGGGCCTTTTCTTTCTGTGCCAAAACTTCCAAAATCTTCCCACACCTCTCATTCCCAACTGACAGAGGACTGTTCTCTGTAACTTGATTTGTGGGTTTATTCTCTCTTTTTAGGGGTTTTTGGCTTATTTCCTGTCCCATTTTAGCATACTCTCTTTTCAAAACCAAAAAATTCTCTTCTCGGAGCCATTTCTGGGCTTGAGCCACCTCAAAATACCCCTGCAGAATCTCAATATTTCCCAAAATCTGCTCAAAAACCTTGTTTTTTTGCTCTTTAGCTAAACTTACTGGATTTCTGGAAAAAATCAAAACCGAATCAGCCAAAATTCGGTTAGCTCTTTCTCTGATATTAATCTTCAAGGGCTCCCGGACAGGGAAAAGTTCGGTCACCCGATAAACCGCCAGGGTAAGTTTAATTAAATAATCTTTGTCCACAAATGACTTAATTTAATAAATATAGCATAACATATCAAAAAATAGAAATGTTATCAATAGTCAAATAATACTGATGCTTAAAATTCAAATTTTTTGAGGTTGAATCTCTCTAGGTTAGAGTCTACGGGTTTAAGTAGGTTGACAAAAAGGTTTTCTAGGACTATAATAGGGCTATAATTTTATTAACTTTACCAAAGCCTCAATCTTACGAGGCCCAACCTCGGATTATTAGAATAAAAAGTCGAAAAGTGTAACGGGTAAAAATTCTTTTGATTTTATGAAAAAGAAATCTAAGATTCTTCTAACAATCATTGTTCTGGCAGTAGTAATAGCTGGAGGATTTTTTTATTGGTGGTTGAGTCAGCCAGTTGAAGAGTCAGAGGAAAAAACCCAACCACCTACTCTATTTGGTAAGGAAGATTATAAAATTGAAGAGCGAGCAGATGGAAAATTTATTGCAGTTGAAAAGGTCGGTCTAAGCTGTGAAGTGCCAGAGGGATGGAGAATAGAAAAAGTAAGAGGATCCGGTTACCCGGAATCTGGTTTCTGGGTTGACCTTTATTCTTCTGATGCAGAAATCTTTGATATTTTAACTAAAGGTTGTGGAATAAGTATTATGGCAGGCACCGCGGAAAAATCAGCTAAAGAGATAAAAGAAAATATAAGATTTATTCAAGAAACTCCAGAAAAATCTGATGAAATTCGAAAAGATTATGAATTTGAGGTTATAGAAATAAACAATTATCAAGGATTGGAGTGGATAGAACCAGAAGTACCAGATATTGGACAAGCTACAGGCATAGATATTCCTATCGGAGACGATAAATTAATAAGCATTGGTGCCAGATTTCCATCAGGATACAAAGAAAAATGTTCTCCAATTTGGGAAGATTTTCTTAGAAATGTAGTAATTGAATAACACTATGTTTAAAAAAATCTCCCTAATTCTAATATCAATTGTTTTGACATTCTTTTTTATTGGACCTTCATTTGTTTTTGCTCAAGAAACTGAGAAATTGAATTGGCCCCTTGAAGGAAGAAAGGTGGAAAATTTATTGGATATTATCAGAAAAAAACCTTTAACTGAAGCAAATAGAAATTTATATTACGAAGCTATTAAAGGATACGACTACGATTCTCCTCGAAAAACCGGGGCGGTGGTTTTGGTTAAACAAGCGATTTTGAAAGAACAGTTAGATTATTGGTTTAAAGAAGTTCCTAAACAAGTTTCAATAGAGTTTTTAAAAGTGGCTTTGAAAGTAGTAAGAATAGTTTATGCCCAAGACATAGGCACTGTTATAGAAACAATTGAGCAAATAACTGTTGAGAGAGCCATTGATTACGCTGTAAACTGGTTATTTCAAAATGAAATAAAAATAGGATGTGGAGAAGCAACTTATATTTTTCCTTCTTACAAGGGGAATACTCAAAAAATAGATATTCAATATATTATTGTTTATCATTCTTTAAGTCAAACGCAGGGGAAAATTGCTGCTGAATTTTATTCTAAAAATCCCATTGAACCTCCTGAAGGTCGAGGTTCGTTAATGTCTCCTGGGAATAATATTGATTGGTTGGAATCTACCTCTTGGCCTCGCGACCGTTGGGTAGAAAATGAAGAAAAGCGAGATAATGATGGGAAGTTGGAGCCGTTTATTGTGAGAGTTAAGGGTTATGTAAAAAGGGATGAATGGGGAAATTTTGAGTGGGATAAAAATAAAGAGGAGCCGATTGTGGAGGTGGATTTTGATAAGCTGGTGCCGGAATTCGAAGCGCCAATTGAATTTTGGGAAAAACCCTCTATTTTAATCAGAACAAAACTCATTATTGAGAAAATTAAAGAAGAGTTAGCCAGATTACAAGAGAAATTAGCCAGTCCGAAAAGTTTTGGGAGGCCCTTAAAAAGTGGGTGGGAAAGGAGTAAAGATTTTTTCGGGGAAAT
>JAUWYS010000009.1 GCA_030615715.1 bacterium | reverse complement strand
ATCATAGTCAAAAGCTGCAGAATAATGACTGAGGTAATATAGGGACCAAGGCCCAGCATGACAATGGAAAGATTACTCATGGCACCTCCCGAAAAAAGATTTAAAAGTCCAAAGAATTGATTCTCTGAAAAAAATCTTCTCAGATTTTCCAAATCTATCCCCGGAATGGGAATATTGGCAGCCAATCGGAAGACAGCGAACACAGCCAAAACAAAAAGGATTTTGTTTCGGAGCTGCCTGTCTTTAAAAATTAAAATTAGTTTTTCTGGCCAATTCATAAAGTAATTTATTTCACTTTACCGCCGGCTTTTTTAATCTTCTCTTTGGCGTCTTTGGAAACCTGACAATCCTCTATGGTCAGTTTCTTTTTTAATTCTCCTTTGCCTAAAATTTTAACTTGAGGTACTCTACCTTTTATTTTACGGATTATTCCTCTCTCAATCAAAACTTTTGGGTTAATTTCCTCCCCGGATTTAAATTTTTCTTCCAGGATTGCCACATTTATCTCAACTTGAATTCTCCTCCTAACCTTCTGACGATAACCTCTAAGTTTGGGGTATTTTTTTATCACTTCCCGAACCATCGGCTGAAACTTCGCTCCAGCTCTGGCTCTCTGTCCCTTAATTCCCCTACCAGAATAAGTCCCTCTTTTTCCGCCTCGACCCCGCCTTCTCTTGCGTTTCCGCTTATGAATTGGTTTTAGTTGATGTAGCTGCATGTTCTTTGTCTTTTACTTTTAATTTTTTAAGAGCTCCCATGGTGGCTCTGGCATTATTAAGTTTGTTTCTGCTCCTGGAAAGAAGTTTTGAAGATATGTCTTTTATGCCAGCCAGATTGCAAATTACCCTGACTACTCCGCCAGCCACCAACCCCCTCCCTTTTCTTTGGGGTCGCAATAGCACTCGGGCTGGCCCAAACTTTGATTCAACCTCATGGGGGATGGTTTCAGCGAACATAGGAACCTCTATGATGTTTTTCTTGGCGACCCTGGTAGCTTTCTCTACAGCTTGAGCTACGTCCTTTCCCTTTGCCACTCCCACGCCAACTTGACCTGCCTTGTTTCCAATCACCATTACGGCCCGAAATCTAAGCTGTTTTCCGCCAGCCGTCACCCTGGTCACTCGAGCCAAATCCAAGAGATTGGATTCAAACTCCTCCTTTTCTTTTTTGAATTTGGGTCGCTGAATTGGTCTGAACATAAAATTGTTTAAAAATTGATAATTGCCTGTGGCTCGAGAGCCCGGCTCTTTAGAGAAGATTAAAACTTAAGCCCGCCTTCACGTGCTCCTTCGGCCACCGCTTTCACTCTGCCATGATAGTTATAACCTGCTCTATCAAAAACAACCTTTGAAATCTTTTTGGAAACAGCTTTTTGGGCGATCAATTTGCCGACCTCTGAAGCTTTGGCTACTTTGGTGATTTTTTTCTTTTTGGTTTTTAATTCTAAATCTGAAGCTACTGTCAAAGTTCTACCTTTTTCATCATCAATTAATTGAGCGTAAATATGGCGAGAAGACCTAAAAACACAAAGCCGCGGCACCTTGGAGGTCCCAATTACTTTAGCCCGTACCCGTTTATGTCGTCTTTTCCGTTTTTCTTGTTTGGCTAACATAAAATTGAAAATTTTACGCTGGGGTGGTTACGGCTACTTTCTTGCCTTCTTTCTTCCTTACTTTCTCTCCAAGATATCTGAGTCCTTTCCCCTTATAGGGTTCAGGAGGTCTTACTTTTCTCACTTTGGCGGCAAACTCCCCCACTGCCTGTTTGTTAATTCCCGAAACAGTAATTATGTTTTTTTCAATTGCCACATTTACTCCTTGGGGTATCTTCAAATTTACTGAATGTGAAAAACCAACCTCTAATTTAATAACTCCGTCTTCAGCCAGGGAAGCCCGATAACCTACTCCCCTTATCTCAAGTTTTTTCTCAAAGCCCGAAGTCACTCCTTCAACGTCATTCTCCAAAAGAGCCCTCCAGAGCCCCCATAAAGCTCGTCCTTGTTTGCTTCTTTTTTTGAGGGAGATCTGAATCTTATTTTCCTTCTTGTCAATCGAAATCTAATCAGGAAGTTCCTGGGAAATCTCCCCCTTTGGCCCTCTTACTTTAACATTCTGTCCTTGTATTTCGACTTCAACGTCTTGGGGTATTATTATGGGTTTTTTGCCTATCCTAGACATATATTTACCAAATCTCACATAATATCTCTCCTCCTGCTTTGTTTTTACGAGCCCCTTTGTCTGTCATTAAACCCTGGGGGGTTGAAATAATGGCTATGCCGTAGCCACCTCTGATTCTTCTAATTTCTTTTGATTTTTTATAAATTCGCTGGCTGGGCTTGGAAATTCTCTTCAAGCCGGAGATGGCCGGGCTTTTATCAACTGAATACTTCAGGTAAATTTCTATTATCTTCTGGGTTTTCTTTCTTCTTTTTTCAATTTTGTCAAGAAAACCTTCTCTGACAAGAATCTCAGCTAACTTTTGTTTCAAGTTTGAATGGGGAACCTCCACTGTCTGATGGCGGACAGCCTGGGCGTTTCTTATTCGATTAAGCATGTCGGTTATGGGATCGGTCATAGAAAATTAAAAATTAAAAATTTTACCAACTGCTTTTTTTTACTCCTGGTATTTCACCTTTGTTGGCTAACTCACGGAAGCATATTCTACATAAGCCGAACTTACGCATATAGCCCCTTCTTCGACCACACCTAAAACAACGCCGCACAACTCGGCTCTTAAACTTAGGTGTTCTCTTGGCTCTTAAAATTTGTGATTTTTTCGCCATGTAATTAAACCCTTATCGGGAATCCTAACAACTTCAATAGCTCAATCCCTTCCTCTTTGTTCTTGGCAGTGGTTACCACTGTTATTTCCAAGCCAAAAATTCCTTTCTCTTTTTCTGGGATAATTTCCGGGAAGGGGGTATATTCTTTAAAGCCAATGGTCAAATTTCCCTCTTTATCAAAAGTCTTGGGAGAGAGTCCTTTGAAATCTCGGGTTCTGGGAAGAACCAGCCAGATTAACCTCTCTAAAAAATCGTACATTCTTTTACCTCCCAAGGAAACTCGAGCCCCCACTATCATGCCTTTTCTTAGTTTGAAAGAAGAAATTGATTTCTTGGCTTCTCTCCGTTGAGGTTTCTGTCCGGTAATTAAAGCCAAATTATCGAAAATATATTTTTGTATTTTCTCTGCCTCTTTTGAAGTTTTGTCAGTGACCATTCTTCCGAATCCAGCATTAACTATGACCTTTTTGATTTTAGGCACCGCCATAGGATTCTTGTATCCAAATTTCTCTTTCATGGCAGGTATAACTTCTTTTTTGTACTTGTCTTTTAGTCGTAACATAACTCTTAATTTCAAATTTCTCCTCCGCATTTTTTACAAACCCTAATTTTTGACCCCGAACCAGAAACTTGCTTTCGGTACGGGGCATGCTTTTGAGTTTTGTCTGTTGACTTTTTTCCATAGCCGACCCTGGTTGGTTTTCCGCACTTCGGACAAATCAACTTCAACTTAGAAATAGGCATGGGTTTGGGAACCTCAACCACCTGTCCCTTCTCCCCTTCTTTTTTTGGTTTTCTGTGTCTTTTCTTTATATTAATCCCTTCAATCAAAACTTGGTCTTCTTTAGGAAAACCCCGGAGAACCTTTCCTTTCTTGCCTCTATCTTTCCCTTTGATTATTAATACCTGGTCGCCTTTTTTTATCTTCATATTATACTATTTCCTCAGCCAAAGTGGCTATTTTGTTAAATCCTTTTTCTTTCAATTCTCTGGGAATGGGTCCGAAAATTCTATTTCCCTTAGGATTCTTTGAATCAGCTAAGATACAGCAGGCGTTCTCGTCAAACTTAATGTATGAACCATCTTTTCTTCGGAAGGCTTTTTTCTGTCTGACAATTACCGCTTTGACTTTATCATGGGTTTTAACTTCTTTTCTTGGTTCAGCCTCCTTGACGGCGGCGGTAATAATATCTCCGAGTTCCGCCACACGTTTCCTGGTGCCCCCGGGGATATTAAAACACTGGACCACTTTTGCTCCGCTATTATCAGCTACTTTTACTCTGGTACCAACTTGGATCATAGTGTTACTTATCTCGCTCCCTTAATTACCCGCCATTTCTTGTCCTTGCTAAGGGGGCGGCATTCCTCAATGACAACCTTGTCTCCTATCTTAAAATCGCCATCCTCAACGTGGGCCTTGTATTTCTTGCTAACCTTGTACCTTCTTTTGTATTTGGGGTGTTTTTTAATTCTTTCCACCTTAACCACCACGGTTTTTGGCATTTTATCTGAAACAATTGTTCCTTGTAATTTTCTTTTCATATCACTTTTGTTTTAATATTGTGAGAATTCGGGCGATGTCTTTTTTGGTCTCCCTAATCTCACTAACATTTTTAACCTTTCCAGCAGCCAGATTAAATCTAAGCTCCCTTAATTTCTCTCTTTTTCCTCGAAGAATTCGCTGGAGCTCTCCCTGGGGTATTCGCGAGAATTCTCTAATTTTTTCTTTAGCTTTGGGCATAGCTTGATTAATGTCTTATTTCTTTTTTAACAAACTTTGTCTTCAGGGGCAACTTATCTGAAGCTTTTCTGAAGGCTTCTTCGGCTAACTCTTCTTCTACGCCATCTAACTCAAAAATAATCCGGCCTGGTTTTGTGGGAAAAACATAATGACTGACGGTTCCTTTTCCTCCACCCATAGGAGTTTCAACTCCTTTAAAGGTTATTGGCTTTTGGGGAAAAATTCTGATCCAGAGTTTTCCTTTCTTTTTCAAGGTTCTGGTAATCACTCTTCTGGCTGCTTCAATTTGAGCCGAGGTAATCCAACGGGTTCCCAGGGATTTTAACCCAAAACTCCCGAAACAAAGTTCGGTTCCTCTGGTAGCCATTCCTTTACTCCTTCCCTTCTGCCATTTTGGATGTTTCATTTTCTTTGGTTCTAACATGTTACTCAAACTGTTCTCCCTTATATATCCAGACCTTCACCCCTATCACTCCATAGGTACAATAGGCCTGTTCCGTACCATAGTCAATAATTCCTCTTAAATTTTGACGGGGTAACTTCCCTTCTTTTAACCACTCGGTCCTTGAAATCAAAATACCATTTAATCTTCCGGAAACCTGGACCCTAGCTCCCTTGATTTCCTTGGAAGCCATAATTTTGCTCAAGGCCATTTTCAAAACTCGCCGGAAGGGAACCCTCTTTTCAATTTGAGAGGCAATCCATTGACTGCAGAGAGCTGCCGAGCTCCAGGGATCTCTAACCTCAACAATTTCTATTTTTGTCTCTTGCTTTGGCCCGGTTTTTCCCCTGTCCTTTGTCAAGGTTTTCTCTAAATCTTTCTTCAGCTTCTCAATCTCCTCTCCTCCTCTACCGATAACCAAGGTGGGTCTGGCTGTTTTAATAATAATTTTTAACAAGGTTTGTCCTCTTTCAATTTCAATTCTCTCCACTGCTCCTCGGGGTAATCTTTTTGACAAAAATTTTCTCAGTTTAAAATCTTCCTCCAAATATTGAGGATATTTTTTCTGGTAAATTCCTCGAGAATCCCAATCTTTGGTTTCTCTTATTCTGAAAATTTTTGGATGGACTTTATGGCTCATAGCTTTAGAATGCTTTTCTTCTGAAAATTCTCTTTCCCCTACCGGGAGCTTTGGTGGGAACGATTTCTCTCTCGGGCTTGGGGGCCTCTGCCTTTATTTTTGGTTTTTCTTCGGGAATCTCCTTTTTTTCTGCTACTTTCTTTTTCTCGGGTTCTGCAGCCCTTCGTTTTTCCTCTCCAGAAAGAATCAAACTAACGTGGCACGTCTTTTTTTGAATCTCGGCTGCCCGACCTCTGGCTCGAGCTCTCCATCTTTTAAGTTTTGGACCCTCGTCCACTTTAATTTCTGAAATCCAAAGGCCTTTCTCTTCTAATTGAAAATTGTGTCTGGCATTGGCTATGGCTCCCTCTAAAAGTTTTATCAAAGGTTGACTTCCCCTTTTTAAACTAAATTTTAAAAGAGTTCTGGCCCTTTCAATCTTTTTACCTCGAATCAAATCAGCTAAAAGTCGGACTTTCCTGGGAGCTATTCTTAAATATTTTAGGTTGGCTTTAACTTCCATAAGATTATTCCCCCGGCTTCTCCTGAGTCACCTTTTGGGCTTCTTTTTCTCTTTCTTTTACCTCCAAATCCCTCTGCATCCTACCACCGTGTCTTTGAAACTTGGTGGTTGGGGAAAATTCACCAAGCTTGTGGCCGACCATCTCCTCGGTCACCTGAACCGGCACATGCTCCTTTCCGTTATGAACTCCAAAAGTAAAACCGACCATCTCAGGCGTGATGGTTTGAGCTCTCCTCCACGTCTTAATAATGGTTTTATCTCCTTTTTTCAACGTGGAGATTTTCTTCAGCAATCTTTCATCTACATATGGACCTTTTTTTAGACTTCGTGCCATAATTTTTTTACTTCTTCCTTTTGCGTCTTTGGATGATTAGTTTGTCTGTCCATTTTTTCCTTCTGGTTTTTCCTCCCTTGGCTAATTTTCCCCAAGGGGTCTTGGGATGTTTCAACCCTATACCAGCTTTCCCTTCTCCTCCACCGTGAGGGTGGGCGGCCGGCACCATCGCTGAACCCCGAACAGTAGGTCTCCTGCCCTTCAAGCGACTTCTTCCAGCTTTTCCCAATTTACGGAATCGGTGCTCAGGATTGGAAACTTCCCCCATTGAGCTGAAACATTCATTCAAAAGCTTCCTTAATTCTCCAGATGGCATTTTTAAATGGGTATAGCTGCCTTCTTGCGCCATCACCTGGGCTGAAGTTCCAGCTCCCCTCACCAATTTTCCTCCTCTGCCCGGAGTAATCTCAATATTGTAAATAAGAGTGCCCACTGGAACATTTTTTAACTTCTGACGATTGCCTGACTTGAGAGAGGTTTTCTCAGAAAAAATAACTTCATCACCAACCTTCAATCTCCGGGGAGCTAAAATATAGCATCTTTCTCCGTCTTGATATTTCAAAAGAGCCAAAAATGCTGTTCTGTTTGGATCGTATTCTAGGGCCTCAACCCTGGCAACCTCTCCAAGTTTTCCCTGCCCGAATTCTATTTGGCGATAAAGTCGTTTAACTCCACCACCCTTATGACGGACGGTAATTCTTCCCGACTTCCCTCTCCCTCCTTTTTTCCTCAATCCTCTGACCAGTTTCTTCTCCGGTTCTTTTTTAGTTAAAACTTTCATGATAGCTACGAAATACGAATTTATTACGAATATACGAATAAGGAAGCGTGAGCTGACCAACATTTTTTCAGCATGGGCGTGGGGAGTGGGGGCGCTGAAAAAATATTGGATTAGCGAGCGCTTATCTCGGTAATATTTCTATTCTTTGTCCTTGTTTCAAGGTAACAATGGCTTTTTTATAACCCTTTCTCCAGCCAAAAGTCCTTCCCAATCTTCTTTGTTTTCTCTTTACCCTAATCGGTCTCACCTTTAAAACATCAACTCCGTAAACTTCCTCAACCGCCTTCTTAATTTCCTGTTTTGAAGAGTCAGAGAAAACCTTAAAGACATATTGATTCTTCCCTGCTAAATCCGTGGCTTTTTCAGTAACGTGGGCGGATTTCAAAATCAAGGGAGCCTTTCCCGTCTCTTTTTTCCTTGGTCTTTGAGGCTGGACTGAAACCAAAGGTTTCTCAATTACTTTTACTTTTTCTTCAACTTTTTCCTTGGGTTTCTCTACCTTCGTTGGCTTTCTTTCCTTTTTTGGTTTTTTCTTCTTTTTCTTAAATACATCAAAAATGGCCATAAATTTTTACGATTTTAAACCTGCTTGCTAGCACGCAGGAATGTCTCTTTTATCACTTTTATCGAAGCCTTGGGTATTAACAAATACTTAAAAGACAACAAATCTAAAGCGTTAAGGTCTCTGGCTTGAATTACCTCCACTCTGGGAAGGTTTCTGGCAGCCAAAATTAAATTTCGATTAACTTCTGATAAGACAATCAAGGTACTTTTTTGTTTGCTGGGAAGTTTGTTTAAGATTTCTGAAATCATTTTGGTTTTTGGTTTTTCAATTTTTAATTCCTCTAACAAGGTTAATAGATTGTTTTTTGCTTTGGCTGAAAGAACCATCAAAAGAGCCTTTCTTTTTATCTTCCTGGGAATCTTTTTCTTAAAAACTTTCTCTTTCCTGGGGCCAAAAGTCACTCCTCCGCCTCGCCACAAGGGCGAACGAATAGTCCCTGCTCTCGCCCTACCGGTACCTTTTTGAGCCCAGGGTTTTCTTCCCCCACCCCGGACTTCAGCTCTCGTTTTGGTCTGGGCAATTTTTTGCCTCCGATTGGCCATTTGCGAAACAACAACCTGATGAACCAAGTCAGAATTCATTTTCACTTCAAAAATCTCTTTGGGCAACCTCGCTTGCCCTGCCTTTTTACCTTGTTGATTGTAAACTTCGGCCATCATAAAGTTTGTTTTTAACTTTTAATTTCAAGTAGTGTTCCTCTTCTTCCGGGAATGGCTCCCTTGACTGCCAGTAAATTATTCTCAGTATCTATCTTAACGATTCTCAGGTTTGATACGGTCACTCGCTCAGCGCCCATTCTACCTGGCATTTTCTTTCCTTTGAGAACTCTTTCAGGAAAAGAACTGCCCACTGAACCCAAGGTCCGATGTTCGTGTTTTACTCCATGGGTGGCGTCTCTTCCTGAAAATCCCCATCTCTTAACGGCTCCCTGGAATCCCTTACCCTTGCTGATGCCAGAAATTTTCACCTTATCTCCTTCCTTGAAAATTGAAACATCAATCTTTTGACCAACCTTGTATTCTTCGAGCTTGCCTTTAAATTCTCTCAAATAACGGAAGGGTTTACCCTCCTGGGGTTTTTTTACTTTCTTCTCCTTCAATTTCTCAAATCCAATTTGAATTGCCTCGTAGCCGTCTTTTTTACCCCGTTGCCCTGAAGGGGCTTTAGGGGGCTCTTTGGTTTTTATTTGGGTAACAAAACAAGGGCCTGCTTCAATTAAGGTAACAGGTAAAACTTTATCATCTTTGAAAATCTGTGACATCTCCAATTTTTTTCCTAAAATAAACTTCATAAATTTTCTCTCTTAAAGAAATACCGGGTAACTAACCCGGTATTTCAAGTGGTCAGTCTACCTCAAAACTAAAAAATTATTTTTTAAAACAAGTTGTCATGTTTTCCTTCAAATTTAGGTGGTCTTGACCTCAATTTCCACTCCGGTGGGCAGGGTCAAATCTCTCAGGGCACTGATAAATCTCTGGTTGGGAGTCAAAATCTCAATCAATCTTTTGTGAATTCTCATCTCAAACTGTTCTCTGGAATCTTTATGGATGAAACTTGAGCGATTGACCGTGTATTTGTGAATTTCGGTTGGTAAGGGAATGGGTCCAGCAACCTCAACTCCGGCTCTGGCAGCTATCTCAATAATCTGCCGACAACTGACATCAATAACTTTACTGTCGTAGGCCTTTAATTTAAGCTTAAGGGGAACATCGGGCGAGGAAACTTCCTCCTTGGTTGCCTTTTTCTTCTTTGTCTCGGAAACTCTTGCGGAAGTTTTAGTTTTGGGCATTTTTCACTTAATTATATTGATAACTACTCCTGCCCCAACCGTCTTTCCTCCTTCTCTGAGGGCAAATCTTTGCTTCTCTTCCA
>JAUWYS010000002.1 GCA_030615715.1 bacterium | reverse complement strand
ATCGCCCTCGGTATTGCTATCTCTTCAGCAATCGTTGTGTTCTTCCTTAAGAAAAGAATAGAATCAGAAACATAGAAGAAAAATAAAGGGATGTCTGCTGAAGAGACACCCCTTTTGTAATCTTTTCCAAGAGGATTTAATTATCGAGCCCGGGGGTCGTATTCTCCGTAGGATTCCGTTCCTTTATGTCTGAGAAGAAATTCTGTGGGGGCTGTCCAATCCTCTAATTTAGTTCTTTTTTTCGCCTCTTCTCGATAAGCACCTGGCAAAACTTCACCTTTCCATGGACCAATATAAATTGCGAAATGTAAGTGAGATTTCTTCCACCAGCCATTTTCTCGAGACCAACCCTTAGCCACTTCGCCTATTTTCTGCCCTTTCTTAACTCTATCTCCTTTCTTTAGTAATCTTTTTCCTAAGTGTCCATAAACAGAAAAGAATACTTTTTTCGTGCTCGGATTCTTGTGAGCAATGATAATAATATTGCCCCAGTTGCTACCTTCTTTGCCTTCAGATTGGGGTGGTTCTTTAGAGGCATGTAGGTCAGAATAGACTACTTTACCTCTTCCTATGGCCTTCACTGGAGCACTAGGTTTAGTATTACAGTCTTCTCCTAAATGTAGCCCCCAATTTACTCCGCTGTAAGCTTGCGACTGCAAAAATTTAGTGTCGTTCACCTGCCAGTTTTTTAAAGGAAAATCTAATTCTGGTGTAAAAGGGTAAGCCATACTTTCTATTTTATAATACCTCTTTTTCGCCCGACGGTATACTATCCTCAATCGTTTCTTTAGCTGATTCCTTGATTTATCAATAAAATTGGGGTAAAATTCAAATGTATGTCAGGGCATTCTCACGCAAAGACGATTCTACATAAAAAGACGCTTGAAGACCAAAAACGGGGCAAGGTTTTTTCCAAGCTGGCTCGGATGATTTCGGTTGCGGCCAGAGAGGGAGCTAATCCGGGAAGCAATCCCAAACTAAGGCAAGCTTTAGACGAAGCCCGAAGCTTCAACATGCCAAAGGATAACGTTGAAAGAGCTATTAAGAAAGGAACCGGCGAGCTTGAGGGCGCTAAGCTTGAAGCAGTAACTTATGAAGCTTACGGGCCCAGAGGAACTGCTCTTATTATTGAAGGGATAACCGACAATAAAAATCGCACCCTGTCTGAAATTAAACAAATCCTACAAAAGTACGGCGGGAAGTTAGCGGAGGCAGGTTCGGTTAAATGGATGTTTGAAAGAAAAGGGGCAATAACGATGAATCCCGATGACCAAATCCCAATAATCAAAAAAGATGAATTAGAAATGAAAGCCATTGAGGCGGGTGCAGAAGATATTTACTGGCACAAAACAGAAGATCTTTTGGATGTTTTCACAAAACCAGCAGAGTTAGCTAAGGTAAGAAAGAATCTTGAAAATCAAGGTCTAAAAATTAGTTCAGCAACCTTAGATTGGGTGGCTAAGGAACAAGTTGAAGTTTCAGACAAAGACAAAGAGAACTGCCAAAAACTTTTTGAGGACTTAGATGAGTCAGAAGCCGTGCAAGACATTTATTCAAACCTAAACTTGTGATAATAATAGGCATTGACCCCGGCACAGCGAGAACTGGCTACGGAGTAATAAGGAAAGTTAAAAATAGATTAAAGTGTTTGGGTTACGGCATCATAGAAACAAAACCCGGGTTCCCGCCAGAGCAACGTCTTAAAAAAATACATCTTGAACTTTCTAAATTGTTAAACAGATACAAGCCGAAAGTTTTGGCTGTTGAGAATATCTATTTTTTCAAGAATTTAAAAACAGTCATTCCGGTGAGCGAAGCTAAAGGGGTGATTTTATTAACAGCAGCCAAAAAGAAAATTAAGGTATGGCAGCTTGCTCCCCTGGAGGTAAAAATGGGGGTTTGCGGCTACGGAAGAGCCGACAAAAAGCAGGTTGCTCGGATGATAAAAGAAATTTTAAAGCTGAAAGAAATTCCCAAACCCGACGATGCGGCCGATGGACTGGCTATAGCTGTCTGTTATGCTTTTAAAAAGCCTCAAAGGGCTTGACAAGCGTTTTTGCTAAGATATAATCTTTGTATAAGTTAGAAAGGTCGCAAATTTGACGATAATTAATTTGGAAAATTATGAGAATTGAAGACAGAATCTTAACTCCTTTAGTTAGCCAAGACGAGGGTGGAGAAGAAGCTCCCAAAGAAGAGGGAGCAGGTGAAGAGGGAGCAGGTGAAGAGAAAGAAGAAAAAGGAGGAGAAGAAAAAAAGGAGGGAGAGTAGTAAACTCCAACCGAATATCAAAACCGAGCATATAATTTATGTGCTCGGTTTTGATTTTAAGAAAAAAATGGGATAACATCAAAATAGTATGCCGAGACAAAAACATTATCGGAAAGTTTACCGAAAGAGAAAAAAGTGGCCATGGCTCTTTCTGAAGATTCTGGGGATGTTCTTGTTAATCCTTTTTCTTTCAGGGGTGGGGCTTTTTATTTACTTCATTAAAGATTTGCCAAGACCAGAGAAATTTACTGAAGGAACTATCCCTCAGTCCACCAAAATCTACGACCGAACGGGAGAGACGCTCTTATACGAAATCTCCGGAGAAGAAAGAAGAACTGTTGTCCCCTTAAGTGAAGTCCCTGATTATTTGAAAGAGGCGGTTCTTACTGCTGAAGACGCCAATTTTTATCAGCACCGAGGATTGGATTATAAAGCTATCGGCAGAGCTGTTCTTTACGATCTGAAATTGGGAAAGTTTATCCAGGGTGGCTCAACCATTTCCCAGCAGCTTATCCGTTCTTATTTCTTAACTAGAAAGAAAACCTTAGAGAGAAAGACCAGGGAAATTATCTTGACCTTGGAGCTTGAGAGAAGATATCCCAAAGACCAAATCTTGGAATGGTATTTGAACCTCATCCCTCTGGGGGGAAATCTCTACGGCATGGAGGCGGCAAGTCAAACCTTCTTCCAAAAACATATCTCGGATATTTCTTTGGCTGAGGCCGTTGCTTTAGCCAGTTTAATCCGAGCCCCCTCTTATCTTTCCCCTTACGGGCCTCATCTGGATGAGTTGCTCGCCAGAAAAAACTATATTTTAGAAAGGATGGAAAAAGAGGGCTATCTTACTGAGGAAGAAAAATTGGCAGCCAAAGAAGAGGAAATTAAGTTCTATCCCAACATCACTACTATCCAGGCCCCTCATTTTGCCATCTACGTTAAGCAATACCTTGAAGGGAAATATGGCGAAGATTTTTTGACCAGAATGGGCCTGAAGGTTTACACTACTTTAGACTTTGACCTCCAGGGAATAGCCGAGCAAGCGGTTGAGGAAGGAGTGGCAGCAGTAAAGGCATACAATGCTTATAACGGAGCGTTGGTTGCCTTAAACCCAAAAACCGGAGAGCTCTTAGCCATGGTTGGGTCTAAAGATTGGCACGGGGAATCTGAAGAATGCAGCGAACAAGGGTGTAAATTTGACCCGAAAACGAATGCCGTCTTGGCTTTGCGCCAACCCGGCTCTGCCCTTAAACCCTTAGTTTATGCCAGAGCCCTCCAGAAAGGTTTTACTGCTAATTCCATAATTTGGGATACCAAGACAGAATTTAATGTCCTCTGCTCCCCCTCAGCCACCCAAACTTACGGTAGATACAATTCTAAATGTTATCATCCCAAGAACTATGACGAAAAGTTTTTGGGACCTATAAATTTCAGGACCGCCTTAGCTCAATCTCGAAACGTCGCCTCAGTCAAGGTTCTCTATTTAGCTGGTAAAAACGAAGCTCTAGATTTGATCCAGGAGTTTGGCATAACCACCCTAAGAGACAAAGACAGATATGGCCTCAGTTTGGTCTTGGGGGGAGGGGAAGTTAAACTTTTGGAAATGGTCTCCGCCTTCGGAGTTTTTGCCAGAGACGGCGTAAAAACCCCTGTAAGTTTTATCAAAAAGATAGAGGACTCTGAAGGGAACATTCTTGAGGAAACAAAAGGGAGTGAGATAAAAATTATCTCCTCTCAGGTTGCCAGGGAAATAAATGATATTTTATCTGACAATGAGGCTCGAGCTCCCATGTTCGGCTGGAATTCTCCTTTATATCTAAGAGATTATGCGGTCGCTGCTAAGACAGGCACCACCCAGGATTACCGAGACGCTTGGACAGTCGGTTATACCCCAAATTTGGTTGCTGGGGTTTGGGTGGGAAATAACAATAACCTCTCCATGACCAAGCCCGGCGTCACTTTGGCGGGGCCCATCTGGCAAAAATTTATGAAGGAATCTTTGAAAAAATTTACCAGAGAAGAATTTGAAGCTCCTGAGATTGTTTTAACAGGTAAGCCCATTTTAGACGGTGTCTTGCCGGGTCCCCATTGCATTTTACACTACGTAAATAAAAACGACCCCAGAGGGGAAGACAATTCACAGGACGATCTCCAATACCCCAACTGGGAATTTTTTATCAGCCCTTGAGGGTTATCCTCGGGCTTTCAGGACGCTTTAATGGGCATTAGTATATAAAGATAGCTTAGGTCGCCAACCGGTCTCAGGACGCCAGGACCTTCTCCATCGCTCAATTTAAGAATCACCTCAGAACTCTTAATGTTTTGCAAACCGTCCACTAAAAATCGGTAGTTGAAAGAAACTTCAGGAACTTCTCCCTGACTCTCAATTTTCGCTGTAAGATACGCCTCGTTTTTCCCCACCTCAGGGCTCTGGGCAAATATTTTTATTTTTTTTGACTTGGCAATGGGAGTCAATTTAACTTCGGAAATCTTACCACTAAAGAGCCCGGCTTCTTTTATTTGGGTGAGAAAATCCTCTCTTTTCAGGGTAATTTGGGCTGTGTATTTCTTGGGGATAATCTCTTGATAATTTGGGTACTCGCCCTCAATCAAACGGCTAAGAAGATGGATATGGGGATAAGAAATCTCCTGCCCCGGCCACTCGAAGAGAACCTGAGAGGGCTCGAAGTAAATCTTGAGAGGACCTGGTTTTTGAGATAAAACATTGACTAATTCTCTTCCCGATGCCTGGGGAAGAATAAACTGGCCCTCTTTTTTTAATTTCTTCTCTAAAGAAATAGTTTTCTCCGCCAACCTGAAACTGTCAGTTCCTACGATTTTAATTTTATCTTTTTTGAAAGAGAAATAAATGCCAGAGATTTCAGGCCTCACCTGGGAAGGAGAAGGAACCTCAACCACCTGACTCAACCCCTGTTCCAATTGCTCACCCTCTATCTCAATGGGATCTTTTTTTTCGATTTGGGGGATAATAGGGAACTCTTCAGGATCAATTCCCTGGATTTGGGTAGTTTGGTTTGCCATTTCTAAAATTAGGTTTTTATTCTCACTTCTCAGTTTCACTTTATTGTCTTTGATAAGATTAATTAAATTGTTCAGAAAAGTAGCTGGTACGGCAACTCTTCCTTCTCGATTAACCTTACTCAAGACCCACCAAATCATACTTGTTTCCAAATTGGTGGAAATTAACTTGAGAAAATTTTTATCTGCTTCAAGTAGAGTATTATCTAAAACCTGCAAAGTAGGACTTTTCTTGGTTAACCGCTCGACATTATTAATCCCCTCTTTTAAGTTTTGAGTTAATAGTTCTATCTCCATAAAAATAATATTAAATAATATATTATAGTTTATTACTAAGAGGAGAAAAAAAGTGGAGATAGTTTACTTTCGTCTTTATAAAAAGTGGCTCCTTCTTTTTTTACCTCTTAATTAACTGTTAAGATTTAGTTGTTAGATTTAGGATAGATAATGGTCTTTAAAATGTTTTATTTTTTATCCTCTCTTTGTACGGGCTCTTTACTCTTTGGGTTCACGTCTTGTCCTCTTAAAATTCAGTGTAAAGCCGCTGGCGGATAAGGTCTAATTCTGTCAGTAAATTGTCATCACTCTTTAACTCTTTGGCTATCTTCTCCCGGGCATAGATGACCGTGGTGTGGTCTTTGCCTCCAAAGCGGCGTCCGATGGCGGGGTAGGACTCTTTTAATTCCTCTCTCAAGAGATACATGGCGACTTGTCTCGGTTTGACAATCTCTTTTCGTCGAGCGGTGGAAAGCAAATCTTTTTCGGTTAAATCATAGAGATTGCTGACCACCTGGATGATTTTCTTAAAGTTGGTCGTTCTTCTGGGGCTGGCGATTAAACTTTCTAAAAGTTTTTTGGCGATTTCGGGGCTTGGTGCTTTGTTATTAATTTTTTGGAAAATTATCAACCTGTTGAGAGCTCCCTCTATTTCTCTGATGTTATTTTTAACGACGGAAACAATATACTCCATAACCTTAGAATCCAATTCAACATTTTTTTCTTCACACTTCGCTTTTAAAATAGCCAGGCGCGTCTCAAAATCCGGAGATCCTATGTCAGCGATCATTCCTCCTTCAAATCTTGACCTTAATCTGTGTTCTAAAGAGGGGATGGCTTTGGGGGTCTTGTCAGAAGAAAGGATAATTTGTTTCTGGGACTGATACAAGAAATTGAAGATATGAAAAAACTCTTCTTGGGACTTTTCTTTGCCAGCGAAAAATTGGACGTCGTCTATGATAAGAACATCAACGTCTTTGAAACTCTTTTTTAGTTCTCCGATGCTGTGGTTTCTTATGGCTTCAACAATACTGGAGAGAAATCTTTCTGAGGGAGCATATTTTATTTTTCTTTTGGGAGATAATTCGGTAATTCTGTTGCCAATGGCCTGTAAGAGATGGGTTTTTCCCAGTCCCACCCCTCCGTAGATAAACAAGGGATTATAGACGAATCCTGGATTCTCTGAAACCGCCCGGGCCGCCGCATGAGCCAGTTCGTTAAACCCTCCCACCACAAAATTATCAAAGGTATAGCGGGGATTAAGATTGGTCTTAATATCAAGAGTGAATTCCTGGAAAGGAAGCTGGGGCCCTCCCGTTCTTTCTTTTTCCTCATCCCTTTTAGTGGTTCCCCTGGTAGCTGATAAAGCGGAAGGTTTTTTGAGGGCAACCCTAAACTCTATTGCTTTGGTATCTCTGTCTAAACTCCTCAGGATTTTTAAAATGAGAGAAGCATATTTATTATCTAACCATTCTTTGGAAAAAGAATTCTCAACCGAGATTAAAACTTCTCCCTGATTCTTGGATAAGATTTTGGTGTTACGGAACCAGGTAGCGAAATTAGCTCGAGAAACATTAAATTGAATTTGAGCAAGGACCGCCTGCCACAATTCATCGTTGGTCATATATTTTTAATTATCTTTCTATTTCAAGTATATTGCAAGTTCATTGGAAATACAACAAAAATTCAATTTCTGTTGAAAACCTGGGGATAATTTGTTAAAAGTATCCAGGCCCCTCTTATTGACCAAAAGAAAAATAAAAGTTATCATTAGCCATATGAGTATTACCTACCAACCCAAGAAAAGAAAAAGAAAAAAGACCCACGGATTTTTAAAAAGAGAGAGAAGCAAGGCAGGCAGGAAAATTCTTGCCCGCCGAAGAAGAAAAAAGAGAAAAAGATTAACTGTCTAATTTTCAATGTTGCTAAAAAAACATCGTCTCAGAAAAAAGAAAGATTTTGAGAGGGTGTCCGAGAAAGGAAAACTCCTGACAAAAGATTTTTTGGTTTTGAAGACCGTCAAGAACAATTTAAAATTGGCCAGAGTCGGTTTGGTGGTTTCACGGAAAGTTTCTAAGAAGGCAGTCCAGAGAAATAAAGTAAAAAGAAAACTCAGGGAAGCCGTCAGGAACAACATAAGAAAAATAAAGGTGGGCTATGATTTGATTTTTTTTACTAAAAAAGGTATTGAGAAAAAAAGCTTTTCAGAGATTAAAAAGATGGTCGAGGATTTGCTTGTTCGAGCAAAACTTTTTAAAGAAAATGAGTAAATTTTTGTTAAAAATGATTAAATTCTATCAGGGTTTTATTTCTCCGTTCCTGGGCAGAAATTGTCGCTTTTATCCTTCCTGTTCTGAATATGCCAGGCAAGCCCTTGAGAAATACGGAGCTTTGAAAGGTCTGATTTTCTCTTGTTGGCGAATCTTAAGATGCCATCCCTTTAGTAAAGGAGGAGTAGACATACCGTAAAATTTTCAATTTTCAATTATCAATTTTCAATGAGTGCTTTGATACAATTTTTCAACCTAATTTTATACCAGCCCTTATTAAATGCCTTGATTTTACTTTACACTTATCTGCCGGGCCGTGATTTTGGCATAGCGGTGATTGTTTTAACTTTGCTCATTAAATTAATTCTCCATCCTTCTTCCCTGCATGCCATCCGCTCCCAGAAAGCCATGGCTAAGATTCAGCCAAAAGTCAAAGAGATCCAAAAGAAATACAAAAATGACAAGCAAGCCCAGGCTCGAGCAACCATGGAACTTTACAAGCAAGAGAAGATTAGTCCATTCTCGGGCTGTCTGCCTCTGCTTTTACAACTGCCCATCCTTATCGCCCTTTACCAGGTTTTTTTGAAGGGGCTGAAACCCGAAGCTTTGACCGCTTCTCTTTACAGCTTTGTTCCCAACCCGGGAGAGATTGTGCCAGCTCTCTTGGGGATAGTTAATTTAGCTCAGCCCAATTTACTGTTGGCTTTTGTAGCCGGGGTTTTACAGTTTTTCCATTCAAAAATATCTATGGGCCAACAGAAAACAAAAAAGGGGGAGTTTTCTTCAATGATGCAGAGCCAGATGCTTTATTTTTTCCCGATTTTTACGATTTTTATTGTTTGGAAATTGGGTTCAATAATTGGCCTTTACTGGATTGTCAGCACTTTGTTTTCAATTGGTGAACAATATATAGTAAAATCAAAAATTAAAGATCAAAATGCAAAGTGAAAAATCAAAAATAAGAACCTGCTTCGGCAGAACCTTGAATGCTTCGCATATAAGAACCTGCTTCGGCAGGACCTTGAAATTCCTATTGACTAACTATTTATGCGGAATTATAAAAAAGATATAAAAATTATAAAAAAGATTATTGAGGAGTTTTTTGAGAAGATGACTTTTGAAGCTGAGCTTAAGATGGGGCAGATGGAAGAGGATAGTTTGCCGGTGGACTTAAAAACAGAAGACCCCCAGATTTTAATTGGGGAGCAAGGAAGAACATTGGTTGAGCTTCAAAAGATTTTGGGCAAGATAATCAGAAAAAAGCTGGGGGAGCAAATTTTTCTAGACCTTGACATCAATCAATACAAGAAAAAGAAAATTGAGTACTTAAAAGAAATGGCTCAAAGTATGGCTGACCAAGTGGCTTTACAAAAAGAAGAAAAAGCTCTCTTTTCTATGCCTTCTTTTGAGAGAAGAATAATCCATTTAACCTTGAGCGAGAGAGAAGACGTTAAAACCGAAAGCATTGGGGAAGAACCAGAAAGAAGGGTGGTTATCAAGCCAAAATAGTAAATAGTGAACCGTAAAGGGTAAGAATTGACGGAGGACAGTCCTCCGCTTTTTTAATTAGGGGAGGGGGTAGACGGCGATGGCTGAGGTACAAGGTTCAGTTATCCAGAAAAACCACCCTCCCTTAGCTCTACATTTACCAATGGGATTATCGGTGAGGTCAGGGTCATTGGCAGTAAAAACCTCGCTGTGCTTCCCGGTTGCGTCATCATCTTGGAAGAGTACCACTAAACATTTACCGTCAATTTCAATTGACACCGCCTTATTATCCCATTTTTTTTCAGTAGTTTGAGGTTTACAAGCCTCCCAAACCTTTTTAGGTTTATAAATTGGACCTTCAATCACGCAAGGATCAGTGCCAGTTGCTGAATTAAATTCTGGTCCGTTGTAAAGAGTAACTTTTTTACAATTTTCTTTATCTCCTATCTGGAAAATATGAGCTGAAGAAGCGCCCTCAACTTTCCCAAAAGGGCCCTGTCCATCTACTGAGGTAATTGCTTGATTTTCTGGAGAGCCTGGTGTTGGGTCATCCCAGGGAACATTCCCTATATCACCTTCTACTTTACCACTCCTGTCTTCGTTTCTTTTTTCAATAAAAATCCTAAGTTCGTCCTTGAAGTAAGTGTCAGTGTGCAAAATAGCAGCAAAATCAGTTTTCTTTTCATCATCCACTATTAAATTTTTGATTTCAATTTTTTTCGCTTTATCGTTGAAATCGTCAACTTTGGTAAAATCTCCATGGTCGTCAACCAAATGGAGTTCTTGTCCTTGGTCGCCGTGAAGATAAATTCCCGGACCAATTCCTCTTACTTCAAGAGATTTGATAGTCCAGCCAGTGTCTTTTGACTCAAATATCCAATCGGTTTCACCTCCTTTATAATCTGGTTCCTTAAAGGCCTTTGCCTTTAATCGTCCTCTTGATTTTTCAAAAATTTCAATTTTTGTGGGTAGATAGGTAGCTCCGAATGTCTCTTGGATGTCAAGAATACTTATCTCGGTAACCTTTTCTCTATCAGGGTCGTCCTTGTTAGGGTCAGTCAAAATTACCCCCCTTTCAATTCTCACAAGTTTAGTTTTAATTATAGTTAGTTGGGGATTGACGGTATTCAAGATTAAATAAGAGCCAAGCAAAATGACAAGTCCCAAAAAGGCAGCAAAAATCCGGTCTGTGGCTTCTTTCATCTGTTCGGGTTTGCCGGTTGAGCTAAGATACAAAAAGCCACCGTAAATCAAAACTCCGATGGTGATTAAAACTCCGATGATAATGGCTAAACTGAAAATATAATTTATATACTCCCCCAAACTGGTGGCTTTGGTTATTTCTTTCTCGCCGATTTTGGGATATTTAACCTCAGGAGTCAATTGAGCCGAAACAAAACTGAATCCAACAAATGCCAAAAATAGCAAAAGCACTAAAGAGACAGCGATTTTTTTGAGTTTGTTTTTTTTGAACATATTTTAATAGGAAAGGCAACTTGTCCAGTTAAGCATACTCCGACCACAAATCCATTTTTGGCAAGCCACCGCTTTACACTCCTTTTCGCACTCATCATCACAGGCATCCTCGCCCCCGTGTTGCTGGACACATTCGTCAGCTGCGGGAAGTCCGGCGCAGAGGCAGGTTAAGCATCCCTCAAGTAATTCTACGGTAGACAGGTCTTTACATTCTTCTTTGCAAGCTCCGTAGAATTTACAACCAGTTGCTTTTGTCCAGGAGTATTGATGAATAGGATTTTGGTCAAGGCACTCCTGGCATACTTTGGCGTCAGCGTCAACCGGCCAAACGTCGGTACAGCATTTGTGGTCATCACAGTATTTGGCTGTAGGCATAGGCGAGAATGTTGATTCACACTCGCTACAGAGGCAATCCTGACATTTTCTGCTATAGGGATCTGTTTTGCAGTATTCTTCACAGTCCTCGGTCCACCACTTTGGCCAATAAGACCTTTCTTCTAAAGCCACCAGACATTTCATAGCGGTTCTTGGAGTAATTTCTCCTCGATAAACTTTCTCCCAATCGTCAGGTGACATTCGCCACCTATGGAAATCGGCTCTGGTTCTCTCCAATTTCCTTTGAGCTAATTCAATTTTATTTATCTTTAAACCAGAGTAAAGTATTAACCGACAGTCCCATTTTTTTTGTGCTTGGATTGGTTTACAATCCCATTGGTAATGATGAATCGCAGCTTCACTTATTCCAAGCTTTAACAAACATTCTTTTTCGTCAAACCGGTTCCAAGAGAGGCAGTCATTAACTTCAGCAACCTCCCCTTCTTTGATTATATCCTCTTCAATTTGTTCTGTCGAGCTGGTAAAGACATCATTAATCTTTTGGATTGATATGGTGGTGCTGGACAGGGAATCTCCAATCAAGCCAACTTGTTCGGCTAAAGATGGACAGGGTTTGCCTAAACAAGAAGCGGAACTACAGGCGGGGATGCAAATGTGCCACCTGGCAAGCTTAATAAACCAAAGCAGGGTAGCTTCAACCATAATGTCGGGTGAGATTTCAGGACACATTGCCTTGCAAACTTCAGTTGAGGTGTTGCAGTTAGCGGCATCTTTGCCAATGGCAGCCAAAGCAGTGTTGGCAGCATCAATCTGGTTGGCAACTTCCCGGTGGATATTTTGGCTCTCAATAAATAAAACCTCCATTGCTTCCAAAGTGGCGTCTAACGAGGAGCCGATTGAAATTGGTTCATGGCAAACCAGGGCTTCTTCATCTTGAGCAAAAACCCCCGGAGCAAAAACCAAAACCAGAATGAGAAACAGGAGGATAATTTTTTGACTATTTTTTTTCATTTTCATTCGCTGTTTACATTTTCTAATTTGTTGGCTTCGTCACGGAGCCAATTCCTACCCCAAATCCAACCCAGCCAGCAGTAAGGATTCAAAGCAGGGTCTAAACAGCCAGGAAAAGAAATGCCAGAGATACCAAAGGTCAAGCGGCAATAACTTCTACCACAGCGGCAGTTGTCAGTCATATAGCGGAGAAAGATAGCCCAGGACTGAACATAAAGGACCCTTTCCCAAATCTGAAAACCTTTCGTCTCCACCGGTTCTACTTCGGGATGGCCTTCCCTTTTAATATCCCTGATTTTATTAAGATTAAACTTAATTGAGGCAAAAGCCCCACTCAATTGAATAGAAGGAACTTTAAGATCGGGGCAGACCCTGCCACCAATATATTTTGAGGCTTTTGGTTCAATACAAACTCCTCCTTCACAAATATAATCTTCATCACAATCACCATCATTATTACACTCTTTACGACAAATTTCGTTTTCACAAACATAACCTTCATCACAAACCTCAGTACTGGTGCAAGTTGATTCTCGCCACCAAGCTGGCATGGGACAGGGAATTTCTTCGGAAGATTCAGCCTGGTATTCGCCATAGATTCCCCAGGCTGGGAGACATCTGATGCCGTCGCGGAGGTCGCTTATCTCAATGGAGACATCTACCTTAACTTTCTGCCACTCTTCCAAGCTCGCCAGTTTATCTAAAATGTCTTGAAGTCTTTGTTTCAACTTTTCAAGCTCATCATCTCCATCTTCTCCTTCCAGAACTCTATTTATCTTATCCATCAAGTCCTTAGCTTCTCTTATAATTTCCTTAACCAGGTCTATTATATCTTTAATCAACTTTATTGCTTTAACTAAATTGATAATCCCCATTGCCTGCAAAGCTTTTTCTTCAAGGTCGTCAATTTTTGGTTTTATTTCGTCAAGCTCTGCTTTGGCTTCATCAATATCTCCTCCGCTTACTCCAAAGTCAATGAGGTCGGCTCTAATTTCATCAAGTTCGGTTTTAATATCGTCAAGTCGCTCTCTAATTATCTGGCAATCCTCCTCTATTTGTTCGTTGCTCGATTCCAAGTCAATAGCAGCCACTGCTTCAACTTTTTTACCGGTCGCTCTGAGCATAGCTATTATTTTATCAAGTTGTTGGAGGAGAGAGAAATGGTCATGTAATCGGCAAGCTTCCTCTGGAGGCCAGGGTTCTTCTACCTGAACTACTTCTTTCCTTTCGCATTTATATTCGCCAATATCAGTAAAAATACAAAAAGGTACCCCACAGTTAACATAACGTTCAATTCCACCATACTGATTTTTAGGGTCAGCAAGCCTTCTGTATCCCCCGCCTTCTCGGACATTACCATATTGTTGGGGAGTACATTGGGTCTTGCTGCCGCTGCAACACCAGCCATGCTTTGTCCCTACTAATTGCCAATAGTACTCCATACATTTATCTCCTAAACACCACCGGAAATCACCACAGCTTACACCGTCAGCTCTTCCTTGGCAGGATTCAACTTCTTGAATTTCCCCGGATTCTAATTGAGAAATTTTGTTAGCAAGCTCCTCAAAGATGGGCTTTATGGCATTAATTCCATCTTGAACAGAACTTGAAGGGTTTTTGTTTTCAATTTCTCCAAGAAAAGATAAAATAGCTGAGATTTTCGGTTTGGTCTGGCAAATAACTTCTAACATACCCAGGATAGCCAGAGCAAGGTCTTCTCCACCTTCTTCGTAAAATTCATAAAGGATTAGTTGAATAGCATCATTCTCAGCAATAATTTTATCAATAAGATTTTCAATTTCGTCATTCTCAGCTGCCTGTTTCATTTCTTCAAGAGTTTCTGCGACAAAACCCTCTCCAGGAGATTGGCCAGGCGCTAAAATATTTTCAGCAAAAATCTCTCCGATTTCATTAACCAGACGGTAAATTCCCTGCAGTTGGCCCCCTGTAAAAACTCCGACCGTATGCTTCATTGAATAAACCTTACCTCCAACATTGGTTAATTCTCGCTGGATTTCATAGCTAATAAGCATCAAAGCAGATAAGGTTTCAAAAAATTCCTTAGCCTGACTGGTATCAATCTCGGGCAAGAGCTCCAGCAGTTCTTTAATTTTTTGCCTGAGTTCATCAAGGTCTTGGAAAAGGTCGGTAAAATCTCTGAAAATTTCCGCCAAACTTAGGACAAATTTTATCTTTTGCCAGATGTTCCACCATTTGATTAAAGTGGCTGCATCAAGTAAAGTTTTGATTTTCATTAGTGTATCTACTATAACAACGCAGACCTCCGGGACGAAAGCACAGAGAATCAGCAGTGTAATATCAATACTGACGGTAAATTCCGGGAAGCCCCAGACGCAAGCTGATTTACAAGTGCCTTCAGTGATATAGGGGAACTTATCTCCCCACCAGGGATTACATTCTTCCAGAGGGTCGGTTGAATCATACATTTTTCTGGCAATGGTAACGATTTGAGCCGCCTTATCTTGAATCTTCTTGAGTAAATAACAGGCCTCCTGGAGTTCGTCTGTTTGCAGGGCCTCATCGTAAAAAGGAACTTTCGGTTCGCAAATGTCTAAATAATTAATCGAAGGCCGGGGGGTGGGCTCGATGGCTTCCGCTTTTTCAGGAGGTGGGAAGAAACGGAAAGAGATACTGAAAATAATCAGCAGAACAATGGGAATCTTAATGTATTTTTTCTGGAAAAATGAAGACATTTTAGCTTAGAGATTTTTTAGAGAATCCAACATAAATCCTTCGGACATTACCTTACCCCAGGACTTTTCAACCAGAGTGCTCATATATTCAGAAATTTTTTCAGTTAATTCGTCAGCCTTTTCCTCGGAAATTCTTTGGCCGGTTTTTTCACCCAAATTCCTAATTAAAGAGGCGGTGATAGTCATCCTCTCACCTAAGGCTTGGATAATTTGATTAACCTCTTCGTCTAAGTCAATCTCATCTATAGTTTCTTCAATGGCTTCTTCAATATCCTCGTCAGTCAAGCCCAAGAAATCAGCAATACTCCCCAGCCAGCTGTCTGGCAAAAATTCAAACAATTTCTTGTCGGTTATCCAGCTGGGTAGATAATCTTTTAAGCGAATTTTTAATTGGTTTATAACTTCTGGGGGTAAAAGGTCAAGGATGCCTTGAGAGAGGATTTGAGAGATATTTGAACCAGAGTGTTTGTCAATTATGTCAATGAGAGTATCAGTGGAAGGGTCAAACAATAAGTCAAAGAGTTCTGAAAAATGGTCAGCAAAGGATTTATTGAGGTTGTCTTGAATCTCTTGGGGAAAGTTTTTGTAAAGGGGAGTATTCAAATCGCGAGCCAACTCGGGATTGTGTAAATCCTCAGCAATGAAATCAGTTAAAGATTTCTTTAAAATTCTAATTAACTCGTTGACAAATTCTGGACGTTCTTCTGGCTTGAGATACATCTCAATTATCTCAACCAAAATCCTGACATCACCGCCCAAAATATCCATCATCTTGTCATCTTCTATTCCCAGAATTTCCAGAGGAGTTTTCTTAAGGGGACAATCTTCTAAAAGGTCTAAAATCGAAGTGTAAAAAAGTTTTTGGCGCTGCTCTTGAGAAAGTTCAATAAAAGGTTTTCTAACTTCTTCGGGCAGGAAATCAATAAGGGAGGTGCGGAGTGTCTCTGGGAAAAGGACAAAGGCGCTTTTTTCAAAAAAATCCTTTAAATCTTTGGGGAAGTAATCATAAAGGGTTTTTTCAAAAACAAACTCTATACCAAGTAAAGAAGCTAAACTCTCATCCAAAATGTCTCTTATTTCTTTTGGTAAGAACTTTTTAAGGGATTTTGTTAAAAACTTTCTGGTTTCTTCTGGCAGGCGCTCAAGAAAAGAGTCATCCAGAAAATCTTGAACATCCTCGGGTACTAGGTCCATCACCGTTTTCTTCAAAAACTTTTTTATTTCTTTGGGCAAAATGTCTTTGATGGTTAAGCTCAAAAGGTCATTTAATTTATCCTGGAACTTGTAAACATCTTTTAAGAAGCTATCAAATTCATACATAATATACATTTCCACATATCCCTTGGCTATTTCAGCAACGACCAATTCTATTCCCTCCATCAAAGCTAAGATTATGGGTTCCAGCCACTCAGGGAGATTTTCAAGTAAGACATTGGTAATAACCTCAACTACTTTTTGGACGATGATATCTACCTGTTCCCAGATGAGTTCTTTAATTTCATTAATTTTTTCAGTCAGAAAGTCATTGATACTGGTTAACAGGTCAGCCACAATGGTAAAGGGTAAAACCTCAACTACCCGAATAGCCAGAAGACGAGAAAGCTCTGGCGACAAATCAGCAATTTTGGTTGAAAGTAAATCTTGGAGGTTCTGACTCAAGAAATCGTAAAATTTACTAGTGAAAATCTTTTTAATATCTCCTCCGGTAATTTGGTCTACAAAATCTAAAATATCACCCTCTAGGGCATCTCTTAACAAAGGTGGCAATCTATCTTCTAATTTGGTGGTAAAATATTCGGTCAGTTTTTCAGTTAGAGGGTCAGGCTCTTTGGCCCGGGCTACAGAAATCAAAGCCAACTTTTTTTCAAGAAGCATTGAGGTTTTAGCTTTTTCCAAAATATTTTGAGGGAGTTTTTCAATCAATAACTTGGTCACCGCTTCAGACAAAGCCACCGTGAAATCCTCCAGAGCCTCAAAAGTCCCTTCTTCCAAACTTTTTCTGACAATTTCTTCCCAGTCGCTTTCCGAGAGCAAATTAAAGGCATCTTCACCCAGAACTGCTTCAACAGTACTTGCTATCTGTTCATTGAATTCTTTGGGAGAGGTGTTTGAGAGAATTAAAATTGGGTTTAATCTCTGGGTTTCAGCCAGGGCTTGCTGGTTTTCCCAGAGGTCAGGGTCAAAATAAAAAGTAGCTGGGTCAATGATGCTAACTCTCTCACCCTCTATTTCTCTAGTCAAAAGGGGAGTTGGCCAACCTTCAAAAGTTTCTGTTTCAACTTTTCTTTCCTCTTTTTCCAAAAGGAATCTCTGGAAAGCAAATTCCCCATAATCTATTTCGTCCTCTGGTAAGGTCATCAAAAGTCCGGCTTTTTTCATCTCCAGATAATCAATAATAATCGGGATTTGCAAGGTGACCAATCTTACTTTTTCGGCTTCAAGCTGGCCAATGGCTTCTTTGGTTGAACTGGCAGCTGCAATAATGGCATCCTTATCACAATCAATGTTACATTGAGGTTCATCTGGTTTACATAAGCACTCGGTCCAGCCCCAATGGAGCCGGATGTCGGTCACGCAGTTTGAGGTACCACACCTACAAGCATCAGTCGCCTCTTTTAATTGTCCCAGTTTATCTTTGAGATTTTCTGACCTTGATTTAACTTTTTCCAACTCACTGACAAATTTGTTAATTGTCTCGCCCTTAACTATTGGAGATTGGAGTTCGTAGCAAGCAGTAAATTTGACATTTTTGAGAGTGCAACATTCAGCACTATCTCGCTGAGTGTCCCAGTAAGAAGTTCTCCAACCTTGACAATCGGGCCAATGGGTAATCCGGTGTAAAACTTCTCCTTCTTTACAGCTGGGAGTGTTGGTAGTGTAGCAGCCAGTTAATTTAACTGGACCACAACATTTAATTTTAGCATCACCACCCCAGCAAGCCATCTTGCCATCGTTTTTACACTCGGGCCAATTAATAGCCACCATCACCTCGTTATTTTCACAGCTGTCAGGATAATCTTCCCAATGACAGTCAGCTTCATCAAACGAGAAGTCATCGGAAGTACAGTATTTAATGGTGTCCCGAGGAAGCTTATCGCCGCCCCAGCAATCTGACTTGCCGTCCTTATAATCCGGCCAATGAGTTATGCCACTTATTACTCTGGTGGTGGTGGCAGTAATATGGCTGAGATTCTCTTCAATTAATTTGCCGGTCGGCACCTCAAAATAAATTGTGGCCTCTCTGGCTAAAGGAGTAACTCTGGGGGGTAAAAGTTTCGCTTCTTCCCTGCCTAACTTCAAAAGAGAGAGTTGAGGGTTGATGGTCACCAAAACCAAGTAGGAGGAGAACAAAATTAAAAGGCCCAAAAGGCCTGAAAATATCCATCTTCTTGCTGAAACTAAGATAACTGGTTTGGCCGGAGATAATAGATACAAAACCCCACCATAAATTATTACCCCAAGACAGATTAAAACAACGATGATTAAAGATAAATTAAAATAATATTTGAAATAAAGAGGCAGGACATCTTCTTTTTCAATTTCTCCTGCCTTTAATTTCTGTTCAATTTCCTGGGGAGTGAAAGCGCCGGGAACTGAGGGATATTTTATTTCAAGAGCAAAAACATAGGTGGCTTGGAAAAGGAAAATAATTAGCAAAGAAATAATAAAGATTTTTTTTAATTTTATTTTTCCCTTACCCATGTTTTAACTCAAGATAAACAGCAACTACCCAAAAAGGAGCAGCGCCCACCAAAGGAATCATCTCAAGAATGAAAAGCAAAGGTCTTAACCATTTTAATCTCTTGGCCCATTTGGCAGCTTTTTGAATGGTAGCCGCCGCTTTTTTAGAAATCCTTACCTCTGGCTTTTTTCCTTTAATCATTGAGCGAAAGACCATCCAGGCACCAAAGAAAACAATGGCAAAGATGTCTAAAGGGTCGAAGGGCTCAAAAGGAATAAAGAGCTCCCCTATGTCAACAAGGAAGGATGTCATCATCATAATTATGCCCTCCGGACTTAAAAAAACTCCTCCCCGAGAGGCCTGCTCAGTTTCTTGAGGGGCTTCTTCTTGAGCTGGAGGTGTTTCAATTTTTTCTTCGGTGGCTATTGCTTGAGGCATGTTAGAAATTGTTAGCGACGAAGGAGCGTTATAAGTTCTTACACCCAGCACATAACGCTTTATGTGCTGGGTAAAGGTTTTGTTGCTAAATTTTCTTCGCCTCCGGCTCGACAAATTTAGACAAAGCCCTTTATTCCGCTTTGAGTCGCTTTTTAGCTCTTCTTGCTTTTAAGACCTCCTCTGGTGAGGTGGTGATGATTTGATCTTCGGCGTAAGATGCCACCACTTTCAAAGCCACTCTTTTTGTCCCAGCCAAAAATATTCCCTCTCCCACCGCGCATTCCAAGAGAAGATACTTTTCCTCGTCAGTTAAATTGAAGGTTCTCTGGACAACATCAATGCTGGCTGGAGACTGTTTCATCAAAAACTGTAAAGAGGAATTGGTAATAATCGGTCTGCCATATTCTGATTTCATGAAATCAGAAACGTCTTGAGTGATAGTTGAAACACCCAGCCAGTATTTTCTGGCTCTCTTACAGATACCAAACAAAAAGGAAGCTCCATCTTCTGTCTGCATAATCCACCAGGCCTCATCCACCAACAAAATCCTCTTTTTCAAGGGACCCCGAACCGTATTCCAGATGTACCTTAAAATGATGAACATAGCCATGGGTCTTAACTCATCTTCCATATCTCTGATGCCAAAAACAATCAGCCTTTTATCCATGGAAACGTTGGAGGGCTGGTTGAAAAAGCCGGCGTAACTGCCAGTGGTGAATTTCCTTAATCGCTGAACCAATGATTCTGTTCCTTCCATGCCAGCTAGAACCGTTTCCAGGTCGGACATCAAAGGAATTTTCTCTGGCCAGGTTGAAGGATCAGAGTCAGGGGTAATGTCTCTGGCTGCGTAGGTCTCAGTTAAAGCTCTGTCAATAATGGCATCTTCTCTGGGAGTTAAACCTCCCAGCATAATTCTTAAAAGGCCAACCAGGTTGATGATGTTGGTTTTCAAAACACCCTCTGGTTTTTCATCTTCTCCCGGAAGTGGCAGGTCAAAGGGATTCAAGTGATGAGGAGAGGTCAGAGAAATTTTAAAGAAAGAACCCCCCACCGCATCCGCTAAGAACTCGTACTCGTTCTCGGGGTCAATGATAATGACTCCTATGTTTTGCATGAGATACCTTAAAACCTCCAATTTACAGAAATAAGATTTTCCCGAACCAGATTTGGCGAAGATGACGGAGTTGGCATTCTCTAAAGTAAATCTGTCAAACAAAACTAAAGAGTTGTTGTGCTGGTTCAAGCCATACAAGATTCCTTCGTTGGCGCTGAGGTCCGGAGAGACAAAAGGGAAAATACTTGAGAGGGGGGCGGTGTTCATGGGGGTGTGGACTAAGATTCGGTCCAGACCATAGGGAACAACAGAAACAAAACCCTCTTTTTCTCGGAAAAGAACCGGCTTAATATAGATTAATCTTGACTCAAAGATTGACCTCAAGGTGGTTTCAATTCTCCTCAGTTCTGTTTGGTTATCTCCATAGACAGTAATATACAAGCCCAACCTGAAAACTCTTTCCTTGGCTGTCTGGAGGTCGTCCCTCAAGCTTTCGATATCTTGATAGGCGGTTTCCAAGGTAGGGTCTCGAACAAGTCCCTTATCTTCCCTGTCCATAAGCTCAGCCTGGATTTCGGTAAGTTTTCTCCTGAGCTGTCTTAAGATCTGACCCGAGTCAATCGGATGAATATGCAAGGAGATATCAATGGGATGGTTCAAATTAATGGCTGGGGAGAGCCAGCCAGTTGAGAGATAGCGAGGATAGGAAAAAACAAAAAAGGTTTTACAAAGCCGCTCCCCCAATCTTAAATAGTTCTGTTTTATTTCAACCGAAGAGGGAGCAATGATGTCCCCTAATTGAATTTCTTCTGGTTTTATTTCCAAGCCAGTAACTTTTTCTTCTTTCTTGGAAAAAGGCAATTTCATTATATT
>JAUWYS010000015.1 GCA_030615715.1 bacterium | reverse complement strand
CCTGGTTGGTGGAGGTTTAACATTCTTCAGATTTCACCTCGTCTGGAAAAAGCAATCTAAAAGGATAACCTATATAATCTCTTTTTATTTTTCCGCAGCCAAGATTCTTAAGAAAATTTACCATTTCTTCTGTAGTTCTCTTGGGATCTTTTTCATCTCTGCCAATGTATTCAATTTCCACAAAATCTCCAAGCTTTTTTACAGAGTCTATGTCAATTTCATAATCCTTATATATCCAGGTTTTTCTTATTTTATCAACCTTAACAAGTGATTTGAAATTAAGAATATCTAAAATCTTTTTAATCTGATTTAAATCTTCTACTTTTGTCTCGTATTCATCGCAATGATAACTTTTTCCGTTCTTATCGTAATGCCAGTTCTTATAGTTTATGGAATATCCTCCATCTGCGTCTCGTAATCTTAACCATTCTTTAACGGGGCGAACATCAAGAAAGTCACGATGAGCTGGAGAAAAATACTCATCTATTTGATGCTTTTCTGACTTAAATTCAGCATTCTTCTCTAAGAATTCCATTAACGGTTTATTGTTTTCAATATTAACTGTGATTTCAATTTCAACATCGTTCATAATACCTCATTCTACCAAAAAACCGCCTTTTTGGCGACAAATTAAGGGGGCGGTTTGATGTTATCGCCCCGCCCTTAGATTTGGTGGCTACATGCTTCTGGAACAGAAGCCATCCTTACTTGGATTGAATCTCTTTACAGCAACCTCTACCTGCCTACCTTTGTTCCAACGAATAGAGAGGAATGCCCCGGCGATCTTATCGGCCAAGCGTTGACGAACTTGTGAGGTTCTCTTGGGTTTGTCTAAAAGTAACTCCACGATTATCGTCACTGGCACATCGGTCGTCTCAACGGAGGGGTCTTGAAGAAAAGAGAAAGAAACCTGATCTTTGTTCAATTCCAGCTCGGGTATACCTTCTATCACTTCACTAAAAATCCTCTCAAGTTTTTCGATTGTCACCGCATCCTTTAACTCATCGTTGGTCAAGTTATAAACAACAATTAGTGGCATCACTACCTCCTTTCTAATCTTTACTTATCGATCATAATTTTCTTCTTCACGAGCTCAATAAGCCCACAGACTTCCTCTACCCGGTAGCCAGCTCTTTCGAGTTTCTCCTCACCAGTCATTAGTTCAGCATCATCTCCTCTATTCTCATCCTTGGAAGAACAGTGATAGTTGACGAATGCTAGTTTTTCATCGGGTGTAAGTGTGTCCCAGACCGCCTGAAATTTCTTTCCCTTTTCTTTCTCCTCTTTAGAAAGCGGAATATTTCTATTAGGCATTTTATGTACTTCCTTAAAGAACTGTTTTTATTTGTTTTAATATAACATATTCAATAAAAAAGTCAAGCCATCGCTGGGCTTGAAAAATCGGAGTTCTTATTTTCAGCTTCTAAATTTAATTTTTTAAGCGAAGCGATCGGCGACGACGGAGGCAGCAAAGGACTCTGGTTTTATTTTTGGTTCAAAGCCGTTGCTTTTTATTAAGCCAACCACTTCTCTTATCATATCTTTGGTCGATCCTCCTACTCCTATGTCAGCGTGAATGTAGCGGAATTGATAATCCAGCGGAGCTCCACTCTCTTTGGTTTTCTTTTGGATGGCTTCCCTGAAACTTAAAGCTAACTCACAAGACAAAAGAACTTCCTGTAAAACTCTCTGGTGCCAATTGGAGAACCTCTTTTTATGTGATTTAGGATAGCGAATTTTTTTCAGGAAAAACCTTCCCCCCTGGCCAACCTTGAGAACAACTATGGCTACCGGGAAAGCAAGGGTTTCAGCAGAAGAGGAATCACAACCAACCACAATATCATAGAATTTATGGGGGCTGGTCATCATATAATTGAAAATCTCCTTAATGACTCCGTCAAAACTGAGTTTTCCTAAGGTTGGATTATAAAAATGAAGTTTTTGAAAGTTAGCCATAATGTTTAATTGTAACAAGGATTTAGAAAAAAATCAACCCCGAGCAATCTTTACTATTTTCAAAAACTCCTTTGACCCCAGAGAAGCTCCTCCAACCAATACACCGTCCATTTGAGCTTCATCGATATAAAGACGAATATTTTTGCTGTTAACGTTTCCCCCGTATAAAATCGGGGTTCTATTTACCCCTCCACGACCGTATTTTTTAGCAAGAATTTTTCTTAAAAGCAAACTCATCATCTGGGCTTCTTCTGGTGGGCAGTCCTTCCTATTGGTGCTTGTGCTAATAGCCCAAATTGGCTCATAAGTAAGAACTATATTTTTAATTTCTTTTCTTGAAATTTCTTTAAGCCCTTTCTCAATCTGTGATTTTAATATTTGTATAGTTTGACCTTTTTTTCTTTCTTCTTCGCTCTCCCCAACGCAAAAGATAGGTTGAAGTTTTGCCTTGACCAGAGCTTTTATTTTTTTGTTTATCATTTCATCTGTTTCATTTAAATGTTTCCGCCTTTCAGAATGACCAACAATTACATACTGACAACCTAAATCTTTGAGCATTTGAGGGGAAATCTCCCCGGTAAAAGCTCCTTTTTGTTCCCAAAATACATTTTGTACCCCCAAGACAAGATTTTGAGATTTTGAGATTTTGAGATTTGAAAGATAAATAAATGGAGGACAAATAACAACCTTTGCCTTTTTAACATCTCTCAATCCCTTCTGAATAGAATTAAAGAGTCCCTTGGCCGCCTTTAAGGTGGTAGGGTTACACTTCCAGTTTGCAATGATAAGTGGTTTCATATCTAATAAGCGCGAGCTAACCAACATTTTTTCAGCATGGGGTGTGGGGGGGGTGAGGGCGCTGAAAAAATGTTTGGGTTAGCGAGCGATTACTGCTTCCTCAAATATTCGGCAGCCCTTTCTGGCTCAATGGTTGAAATTTCAATGCCTGCTCCAAACTCAAAGCCAGCCTGAATGCCGGTTCTCGGTAATATCTCAAAATGCCAATGATAATGAGAATGGTCTTTGCCATCGCAGGGAGAGGTTCTTAAATAAAAGTTGTAAGCCGAATCTCCCAGAGCCTTTCTCAATTTCTGCAAAGTCACCCTAAAAATTTCACTCAAGGCTAATTTTTGCTTCTCGGCTATTCTCTCAAAATAGCTCTGGTGAGCTTTAGGATAAATCCTTATTTGAAAAGCCATGCTTGAAGCAAAGGGGCACAAAGCCAAAAAATATTCATTTTCAAAAATAATTCTTCGTCCATCTTCCTTGTCCCACCTTAGCATTTCACAATGAAGGCATTTTTGGTGAATATCCCAGTATCTCCGAGAGCTAACCAAACTATTTTCAATGTCGGGGTCGGTTACTGGGATAGCCATCATTTGAGAATGAGGATGGGCAATGGAAGCCCCAGCTTCAACGCCATGATTATGGAAAATAGAAATATAATTAACGAATTTTTCATTCATAAATTCAAGGTATCTTTCTTGATAAGCATCAATAACTTCTTTTACCTCTTCTCGCTTAAGTTGGGAAATGTCCTTTTGGTGGTCTCTGGTTATCACCACTTCGTGAAAACCCACTCCATCCATCAATTGATAGGGACCTTCGGCTCGTTCATTCAAGCTTTCTCCCGGCAAAACAGCGGGAAACTTATTGGGAATAACAATGGTTGTCCAATTCTTGGGAATTCCCTTTTCCAGAGCTATCTTTCTTCCTTTGGCAAGAATTAAGGTCGGTGCTTCCTGGGTTTCTATATGACAGAAAGGACAGGTCTTTTGAGGGTCTTCTGTAACTTTTCTTTTTTCTTTTTTAAAGGTTTCGGGCCGGCGAGCCCTGCCCGTAGCAATAACTACCCAGTCCTTACTGACTAAGTCAAAGCGCAACTCCGAAGGAAATTTTGCTTTTTTATTTGCCATAATTCCGCATAAATAGTTATTCGATAGGAATTTCAAGGTTCTGTTAAAGGCAGGTTCTTAATTCAAGATTATATGATTATTCCTTAGCGAATCAAGGTTCTGCCAAAGGCAGGTTCTTATATTTTCTACTTAAGGTATTCCACCTTATCCTGAGGAGACCGAGCCCCATTTTAACCATATTTTTGAATTTCACCTTGCTCTCTGGGTCATTTTTCCAAAGGATGGGAATTTCCTTGATTTTGTAGCCCGATTTTTTAGCAATCACTAAAACCTCTGGGTCAAAAGCAAAGCCATCAATTTTATTTTTGGGAAAAATATCCAAAGTAGCTTTTTTAGTAAATCCCTTAAAGCCACACTGGGTATCTAAAATCCCCCAGGTGCCACAAATTACGTGGGAGAAAAAGCGAAAAATATCACCCAATAATCTTCGCCACCGGGATTGGGGCGGGTCAAGAATTGCTCCTTTGACATCTCTTGAACCAATAACAACATCATAACCTTGGTCAAAATAGGGCCACATTTTTTCTACCTGGTCGATGGAAGTGGAATTATCAGCATCGGTAAACAACCTGTAGTCCCCTTTTGCCTCTAACATTCCTTGTCGAACGGCATATCCTTTGCCGTGGTTTTCTTTGTTTTCAATCAGTTGTAAGTTTTTAATCTCTAATGTTATTTCCTTGACTACTTCAGCCGTTCTATCTTTTGAACCATCGCTAACCACCACAATTTCTGATTGATAATCTTGTTTCTTTAAATATTCATCAATCTCCCTCAAGGTCTTTGGTAGTCGCCCCTCCTCATTATAAGCTGGAATAATAACTGAAAGTTTCATAGTTTCTCTATTTTAGCATATTAGTTCTATTCTGTTAAGATTTGGCAGCCGTTTTTGGTGATGGCGACGGTGTGTTCAAAATGGGCTGAGAGTTTGTTGTCTTGGGTTTTCCAGCCAAAGCCGTCGCTTGTTTTCTCTATCTCCCCATTACCTATGGTGACCATTGGTTCTAAGCAAAAAATCATACCTTCTCGGAGCTTCTCTCCTGTTCTTCTTTTGCCGTAGTTTAAAACCTGGGGTTCTTGATGAAGTTTCTTGCCAATACCATGACCACAAAGGTCTCGGATAACATTGAAACCTTGGGATTCAACATATCTTTGAATGGTGTTGCCAATATCACCAAAAGTGTTTCCTGGTCTGGCTTTTTTAATGGCTAATTTCAAGGCTTTTTTGGTTATGCGCAACAGCCGTGAAACTTCGGGGTCTACTTTCCCCACCGGCAAAGTTACTGCTATATCAGTAAAAAATCCCTGGTATTTAATGCCAAGGTCCAAGGTAACAATATCTCCTTCTTTTAATTGGTAATTAGAGGGCACTCCGTGAACAATAACTTGATTTACTGGAATACATAAGGTGGCTGGAAAACCTTCATAACCCTTAAAAGCCGGCTGGGCTTGAGATTTAAAAACAAGGTCTTCAGCGACCCTGTCTAATTCTCTGGTGCTAACTCCTACTTCAACTCTCTTCTTCAATTTCTCGGTAATCTCTGCTAAAATCTTGCCTCCTTCTTTCATTATTTCAATCTCTTCTTTTGTTTTTAGGGGAATCATTTTTTGAGTGCTTTCAAAATATCTTTAAAAACATCTTCAATGGATTGTTTGCCATTTATTTTAATCAAGCGGCCTTGTTTTTTGTAATAATCTATGACCGGCTTGGTTTCTTCTTTGAATTCTTCAAGGCGTTTTTTGATAGCCCTTGGTTTATCATCAGCTCGGCTAACAAGTGGACCTCCGCATTTATCACACCTTCTCGGTGATTTAAATTCTCCAACCCAAGGAATAAGTCTCCCGCAGTCCTTACAAATCCTTCTTTTAGTTAAGCGGTCAAAAGATTCTCTGTCTGAAATATCAATAAGAATGGCTTTCACGTTTTTCTGCCATTCATACCAATCTAAGGACTCATCTATCAGTTCAGCCTCAGTGAGGATTCTGGCCCAACCATCTAAAATAAAACCGTTAATCTTGGGGAGATTTTTTAATTTTTCCAATTTGTCTGTCAAAAGTTTAGAAATCACAAAACTGGGAACCAATTCCCCCCTGGTCATGACTTTTATAAGTTTCTTTCCGGTAAAATCACCTCTCTTTCGGCGCTGGCGAAGAATATCGCCGCTCCCTAAATATTCTAATTTAAACTTTTTTTGTAAAAGCTTGGCTTGCGTTCCCTTCCCGGAACCGGGCGGCCCCAATAAAATGACAATTAATTTTTTATTCTTAGAACCTTTCATATTCTCTCATTTCCATTTGGGCTTTAATTTGTCGCCAGGTGTCCAAAACCACACTGACCACAATCAAAATTGCTGTTCCTCCAATCAAGAAGCGGAAAGCCACAACTCCCGTTGCCCCTTGGATAATTGATGGCATAACAGCAACACTTCCCAAAAAGACGGCTCCGATAAAAAGAATTCGGTAGAGAATTTTGTGTAAGAATTGGGCGGTGTTGGCACCCGGTCGAATCCCAGGGACAAAGCCACCCATTTTTTGAAGGTTGGTCGCTATAGTTTTAGGGTCAAAGGTTACGGCAGTATAAAAATAAGTAAAAACGAAAACCAGGATGAAAAATAAGCCGCCGTAAACCCAGGGATTTTGCAAAAAGTTATTAAGTCCTTGAGCCAGATTGGCCAAAAGTTGATTCCCCCCACCGATAAAGAAATTGGCAATCATGCCTGGAAAAAGCAAGATGGAGAGAGCAAAAATTATGGGAATAACGCCTGCCGGGTTGATGTTCATGGGCAAATGAGTGGAAACTCCCCCGTACATTCGATGACCTCTAATTCTTTTAGCGTAAGAAACGGGAATGTTTCTCCGGGCTTCGGTGATTAAAACAACCCCAGCAACAATAAGCAGACTGACAGCGAAAAAGAAGATATAGGAAGGCAAACGAGCTGGATCCCAGGTCAAAGCAACCTGCCGGATTTCAGCAGGGGTTCTGGCGACAATTCCAGCAAAGATTAAAAGGGAAACTCCGTTGCCGATTCCTCTTTCGGAAATTAACTCCCCTAACCACATTAAAAATAAGGCTCCGCCAGTGATAATCAAAATTGAGGTCAAAAGTAAAGAAGGGCTGATAACAGAGATAGCTCCCTGGCGTTGAAGCAAACTTAACATGGCGTAGGCCTGGACCGTCCCCAAGGGAACAGTTAACATTCTGCCGTATTGGTTAAACTTCCGTCTGCCCTGATCTCCTTCTTCTTTGTACATTTTCTCAAGCTGAGGAAAAATCATAGTCAAAAGCTGCAGAATAATGACTGAGGTAATATAGGGACCAAGGCCCA
>JAUWYS010000054.1 GCA_030615715.1 bacterium | reverse complement strand
CTCGAAGGTGGAGATGAAGGTGGCTATATTATCGGAGAGGGGAGTCCTTGAGAAATAGCCAAAAACAAAAAGAGCTACACCGGCCAATATCTATAGAAATACCTTACCCCTTGACAGCAAAACCCCTAACGCTTACAATGGGAATATTAGCAATCAAAGGTCGCGACTGCTAATTAACAAACATATGAAAATAAAACCATTATCTGATCACATTCTTATTGAACCTATTTCTCAAGAAGAGAAAACAAAATCAGGCATTTTTCTTCCGGGAACCGCTGAAAAAGAAAGACCAGAACAAGGCAAGGTGATTGCCGTGGGTCCCGGCAGGAGATTGTCTTCCGGTAAAAGAGTTCCTCTGGAAGTAAAAAAGGGCGATAAGGTTCTTTTCACCAAATATGGTCCAAGTGAAATAAAGGTCGGTGATAAAGAATATTTAATTGCTAAAGAGGAAGACATCTTAGCAATTTTAGAATAACTATGGCAAAACAAATCAAATACTCAGAGGAAGCTCGGAAAAAATTAAAAGCTGGCGTTGATAAATTAGTCAATGCTGTCAAGGTAACCTTGGGTCCCAAGGGAAGGAATGTTGTTTTGGATAAGGGATTTGGCGCTCCCACCATCACCAATGACGGAGTAACCATTGCCAAAGAAATTGAATTAGAAGATAAAATTGAGAACCTGGGAGCTGAAATTGCCAAGGAGGTTGCCTCAAAAACAAATGATGTGGCGGGGGATGGTACGACGACCGCCGCCGTTTTAACCCAGGTCTTAGTTACCGATGGCTTGAAGAATGTAACTGCCGGAGCTAATCCTTTGGCTTTGAAAAGGGGAATTGAGAAAGGCTCAAGAGCACTGGTTGAGGCCTTGAAAAATCTTTCAAAAGATATTGCCAAAAGCGGAGAAATTGCCCAGGTAGCCACCATTGCCGCTGAAGATTCAGAAGTCGGTAATTTAATTGCTGAAGTAATTAAAGAAGCCGGTAAAGATGGCGTGGTGACTGTTGAGGAATCAAAAACCTTCGGACTCCAAAAAGAGGTAGTCCGAGGGTTGCAGTTTGATAGAGGTTATGTTTCTCCCTATATGATTACCAATCCCGAAAAAATGGAAGCGGTTTTAGAAGACTCATATCTTTTAATCACCGACAAAAAAATCTCTTCTTTACAGGAAATGCTGCCCGTTTTGGAAAACTTAGCCAAAGCCGGTAAAAAAGAATTGGTCATTATTGCTGATGAGATTGAAGGCGATGCTTTAGCCACCCTGGTGGTCAATAAGCTGAGAGGAGTTTTCAATACCTTGGCCGTTAAAGCTCCGGGCTTTGGCGACCGACGCAAAGAAATGTTAGAAGACATTGCCTGTATCACCGGAGGCCAGGTGATTTCTGAAGAGAAAGGGATGAAATTGGAATCAGCTGAACTCGAAATGTTAGGGCAAGCCAGAAAGGTTATCTCAACCAAAGAAGCAACCACCATTGTCGGGGGCAAAGGAAAAAAGTCAGACGTTGAAGCAAGAATAAATCAAATTAGAACAGAAATTGAAGCCGCTTCTGATTTTGATAAAGAAAA
>JAUWYS010000017.1 GCA_030615715.1 bacterium | reverse complement strand
AACTAAAGCTTTCATTCTTTTTTGAGTATAAGTAAATTTTAGCCAAATTGAAAGGGGGCGGTGATAAGCCGTCCCCATCGGAAAGCTTCTTTTGGTCGAATGTATTTGTTAAAGAGCTTTCCGCACCGAGGTCACTACATTCTCTGCTAATCTTAGTAATTCTTCATTTCTGCTGATGTTTTCGATGTCTTTTATCATAGACCCCATTACGGTTGGAGTAGGTCCAGCCCCAGGACCAGTTGTAGCATAAGTTCCCTCTAGGCCATGTATCAATACCGCATTGTTCACTCCAGGAGGCACTAGCTGGCGGAATAAAGGATTATAATATCGATTCTTAAATCCAGCCGATACATACCATCCATTTCTTTCACATTTAAATCCCCCAACTACATCCTCATTATCTTCTTTTTCTTTTACGATAGAAACGATATACCGCCGGGAAGCTGACTCTCTAACTAATTTCTTCAACTCATCCTTGGTGATTTCTTTAACTTTAATATCCTTGGCCCGGATTTCGCCAAAACCACAAATATTAAACACCACAGAGGTTTTCATTGGAAGGTCTTTACAGGCCTCCATATTTATCACATCAAGTGCTCTCTCAGTTCCTGGTTCAGCGTAGCCCAATTTTTTTGCTTCGCCCACCATCTCATCAAAAGCCCTTCCTCTGTCTAGCCCATCCCAGATAAAGTTCAGGGTACCATTTATAATTAGATGAACTTCTCTAGTCCAAGGGCTCAATCTTCTTATTAACCAATCTAACAATCTCCCCCCACCACCAACTGTGGCAGAGTATCCTATCTTATCTAACCAAACTTTCAATTTAAGGAAATAGTTTCCCAATGCTCCTTTTTCAGAAGTTACTACCGGTATCCCATTTTTAACCAGTGGTTTGATATATTCATAGGCGATTTTTCCATCATCAAGGGTCGGGATACACAAACCAACAATATCTACTTCTCTAATATGCCTTAGCCAGGAACTCAGCTTATCAATTTGACGTATTTCATCTCCTCTCGGAGCGTATACCCCTGAGCTTCTCACGATTACCGGGACCCTCCATCCTCTTTCAATAAGGCGATCATAAAGTTCTGTTCCTATCCTACCAAAACCAATAATACCTGCCTTCATCTTTTTAGTCATTTCTACCTCCTTTTAGTTAATATTTGGTGCTGTGTTTTTTCTATATTATTTTCCTAAAATTGTCAAGGCCTCTTTTATTTTCTCTTGAGAATCTTTAATTTCTTTTGGAATTTGAGATAAAGCTCTTTTTATTTCTTCTTTCTGAAAGCCAAGATTTATTAAAGCTAAAAATGCTTCATCTTCTGGAATTGTTTCTTTTTTCGGAGGAGTAATAGTTTTCAGTTTTCCAGAAAGTTCCAAAATGATTTTTCTGGCTTTTTTCTTGCCAATGCCTGGAATATCCTCAAAAACTTTTTCATTGCCTTTTTCTATTTCCTTTTTGATTTTTTCTGGAGAGCCAATGGAGGAAATATCTAAAGCCGCCTTTGGACCAACCCCGGAAATGTTTCGCAAAAGTTTAAAAAGTTCAAGTTCCTGGTAAATCAAAAATCCATATAATTTCAAGCTCCTTTCACCAACATCCAAATAGCAAAACAGCTTGAGATTTTGGCCAATTTGTGGTATTTTAGCTATTGTTCTCTTGGATAAAAAAATCTCAAAGCCAACTCCATTGGTCTCTAAGATAATAAATTTCTCCCTTTTTAAAATAACTTTTCCTTGGAGGAAAGATAGCATACTTATTTAATCATAGCCCTAATTTTCTTTATGTTCAAATTAGTTTCAAAATTTAAGCCGACCGGCGACCAGCCCCAGGCAATTGACAAACTAACCAAAAATTTAAAAGCCGGGGTAAAAAACCAGGTTTTGTTGGGTGTGACCGGCTCCGGTAAAACTTTTACCATGGCTCAGGTCTTTGAAAAGGTACAGAGGCCGGTTTTGGTTATCTCTCATAACAAAACTCTGGCGGCCCAATTATACCAGGAGTTCAAGGAGTTTTTCCCAGAAAATGCCGTTCATTATTTTGTCTCCTATTACGATTACTATCAACCCGAGGCCTATATCCCCCAAACCGACACCTATATTGAAAAGGATGCCAAAATCAACCAAGAAATTGATAAATTGAGACACGCGGCAGTACAGGATATTTTAAGCAGACGGGATGTTGTGGTAGTTGCCTCGGTCTCTTGTATCTACAACATCGGCTCTCCCGAAACCTACCAGAAAGTGAGTTTAGAAGTAAAAGCAGGAAAGACCATCAAGAGAAAAGAATTTATCTCTCATTTAACCTCTCTGCAATATCAAAGAAATGATATTGATTTTGCTCCCGGCACTTTCCGAGTTCGTGGCGATACCGTGGAAATTTATCTGGTCACCGGTGAAGAAATTTTAAGAATAGAGTTCCAGGGAGATAAGATTGATAAAATTTCCAAGGCAAGAGCTTCTCTAAATCCGAATTTCAAGTCCCAAACTTCAAGTTCCAAGATTTATCCAGCTCAATTCTGGGTAACTCCCCAAGAAAAATTAGCTATTGCTCTTGAAAATATTAGGGGAGAATTCCAAGAAAGATTAAAAGAGTTAACCAAGAGAAAGAGGTTATTAGAAGTCCAAAGGTTGACTCATCGGACAAACTATGACTTGGAAATGTTAAAAGAGACAGGTTATTGTCATGGAATTGAAAATTATTCAAGATATTTAGAATTCAGAAATCCAGGAGAACCACCCTTCACCCTACTGGATTATTTTCCAAAAGACCTTCTTATCTTCATTGATGAGTCCCATATGACCGTCCCCCAACTCCATGCCATGTACCACACGGACTTATCAAGAAAAAAAGTTTTAATTGAGCACGGCTTTCGCCTCCCTTCAGCTTTAGATAACAGGCCTTTAAGTTTTGAGGAGTTTGAGAAAAAAATCAATCAGGCAGTTTTTGTTTCAGCTACCCCGGGACCATATGAGAAATTAAAAATTAAAAAGGACCCTACGGGGTGTCCAGCGGGGCAGCAAAAATTAAAATTATTAGTTGAGCAATTAGTAAGACCTACGGGACTTCTGGAGCCATCAATTGAGGTTAAACCAATTCAAAATCAAGTTAAAGATTTAATTGAAGAGATTAAAAAGAGGGTAAAGAAACACCAAAGAACCCTGGCTATCACTCTTACCAAAAGGTTGGCTGAAGAGTTGGCTGATTATTTGCGAGAGCAGGGAATTAAAACTCATTATTTACATTCAGAAATCAAAACCTTACAAAGACCAGCCATTCTCAAAAAGTTCAGGGAGGGCGAATACGAGGTGCTTGTGGGAATCAATCTTTTGAGAGAAGGGTTGGATTTGCCGGAAGTGACCTTAGTTGCCATTTTAGATGCTGATAAGGAAGGGTTTCTGAGAAATGAAACTACCTTAATTCAGACCATGGGCAGAGCCGCCAGACACCAAGAAGGCCATGTCGTTTTGTATGCTGATAAAAAGACCGGCTCCATGAAGAGAGCCATCAAAGAAGTTGAACGAAGAAGAAAAATCCAACAAGATTACAACAAAAAACACCAGATTGTCCCAAAGGCAATTGTCAAGGAGATCAGAAATTGGCCCTTTATTTCAAAGGAAAAACAAATAGGTTCGGAGTTCGCCATAATTCAGGATGCCAAACTTCTGGAAAAAGAAATGACTGAAGCCGCTGGCAATTTAGATTTTGAAAGGGCTGCCGAAATCAGGGACTTGATTAAACAGATTAAAAATGATAAAAAGAACATATATGCCAATAACAAAATCGGCTAAAAAGGCTTTAAGACAAAGCGTTAAAAGGAAAAAGGGGAATCTTCAGAGAAAAAGAAAAATAAAAGACCTCGTCAAAGAGATTCGTAATTTGGTTGCTCAAAAAAAGATTGACCAAGCCAAGAAACTTTTACCTCAAGTTTACAAAGCTCTTGATAAAGCAGCTAAAGTTAAAACCATCAAGAAAAATACGGCTTCCAGAAAAAAATCACGCTTAACTAAACTTTTAAAGTTGGGCGATTAACATCTTAAGACCTATTTCAGGAGCTATTTTTCCGGTCTTTATTTCAAAATCTGCTTCAAAAATTCTTTGGTAGATTTTTTTTAATTGGTTCAGGGTAAAAGCGTGACTAGCCAGCCAGGATTTTTTAGCAACATAGGGATGAGAAAGCCTCAGCTGCAAGAGGTCGCTTAGGGTTTTGCCATCCTCTCTAAAGGAACAGGCGATTAGAAGGTTTCGGAATTGAAAATTTATCATCTTCAAAAGATAGAGAGGGCTGTCGCCTTTTTCTAAATGTTTTTGGATTAATTGAAGGGCTTTCTTTTTTTCTTTGTTGGCCAAAGCATCAACTGTTTTAAAAATATCTGTTTCAATCTTTGACCTGACTAAAAATTCTACGTCAGAGACAACAATTTTTTTTTCTTTCTTTTTGTAGAGGGAAATTTTTTTGATTTCGTTAGAGAGCTGCCACAAGTCATTACCGACCAATTCAACAAGCAAATCTATGACACCTGGAGCAACCTCAACTTCCTGCTTTTGAAATTCGTTTTTTAGCCAGGTTTTTAATTCTGCTCCTCGTAAGGGCTGGAAGTGTTGAATTTTGCCGTGTTTTTTTAAGTTCTTCAAAAATTTGTCGTTTTTTGGCAACTCTTTTTTTTCAGTGATAACAACAATGTCTTGAGATTTGGCAATTGGTTCAATTTTTTTAAGAAACTTTTCTTTAAATTTTGGGTTGGCAAACAAATTCTCTAAAAAGAACATTTTCTTTTTAATGAACATTGATTGTTGAAAGAGTTTATCCCAAAATTCTTGAAAGTCAATTTGCTCCACCTCAATTTTCTCCAAATTCAAGCCAGCTTGGTGGATTTTTTTGTATTGACTCTCAATCTCTTTCAGTTTTTGCTGTAATCTGTAGGTATCTTTACCATAAAGAAAAATAATCATGACCTTTATATTTTATCATATTTTACCTTTCAGGGAAATAAGAACCTGCTCGCTATGTTCGCAGAACCTTGAATGCTTCGCATATAAGAACCTGTTCGCGAGGCTCATAGAATCTTGTTTTCTCGTTTTGCTCGAAAATAAAGAGTCCCCATTTCTAACAACTGTCAGAAATGGGGACAGAGATCCAAAAGAGTCAAAGCTCCAAGTTCTCAAATTACAGTACTACCAGAGGACGGAAAGACCTGCGGTCATAGGGGGCGTTAGACCAGTGGGGGCGGACAACCGTCAGACCACCATCGTCAGAGCGGCCACCGTCGAGCCGGCGGTCGCGGCCCCCGGAAAACTCCTCTATCCAAACCAAAGTGTTAGTTTGATCATCGGCAGTTCGGGGCATTCCCCTATAAATCTGGGGGATAACATTCATCTCAATGGCTCGTTCAAATCGTACCTGGGAAACATCTAAGCCGAGATTCTCAGCCAGAACAAGTTTTATCTCTCTCTCCCATTCATCAGCTGAAACCCCGAAGCGAGAATTTTGGGGTCCATACTTATATTTAGCAATCTTTCCCTTCTCGCGGAGTCCCTTGATAATTGGACCGAGCAAATTATCGTCTTTCCACATCTGCTTTCCATCATCGTAAGGGGGCTTGAGACGAATATCAATGAGAACAGTGATACCCTCCAGCTTGAACGCCTTTTTATCCTCTAGAAGCTTCCCGCTAGGTTGTCGTCGCAGAACGTCCCCTTTAGCCACCATCCGATAATACGAATCTTCTGGTTTGACTTTCCAGCCACGGAATTTGTCATCCTGGCTCATTGATACTTCCGGCAGAAACTGAGGTTCAAGAGCTAATTTCTGCCATTCCTGAATCTTTTTCTGTCCGTATTTCTGTAGTGCCTTCCGAAACTCGTCCAGAGCGAATCTTTGACCAAAGAAAGTTTTATGACATTGTCTTTCTCTGGTTAAAATCTCTCCCAACCAATCACCGCCACCAATCAGTAGCTGCATACCTTCGAGAATTTCCTCAGGTCTCCCTTCAAACTGCCTCTCAAGCTCTTTTGATCGCTTGAGAAAAGTTCTTGCCTGTTCGCCTGTGACAGATATTTCTTCCGCCATGACAAACCTCCTTTATTTAATTTTTCTGGGAATAAACAAATTCCCAGTGCTGGCTAAACTCTACCACTTCTCCCCAAAAAAGTCAAGCCTTTGAAATTAAAAACAGGGAACTGTTCTCCGCAGGTTTTTATTATTAACAATTTAATGATTATAACTTCTGACACCTTGGGCAAAAATGAGTACTTCTGCCGCCGATTTTAATTCTTTTGATAATAGTGCCGCATTTTTTACAGGGTTTTCCTTCACGACGATAAACCTGGTGGTATTTTAGATATTTCCCTTTTTGACCTCGGGCATCAACATAATATTTAACTGATGAACCCCGGTGTTTAATGGCGGCTTTCAGAATCTCCTTCATCTTCTGGAAAATTCCTTTAATTTCTTTTTCGTTTAACGTTTTGACGCGGCGCGTCGGCCTCACCCCTGAAGTAAACAAGATTTCGTCACTGTAAATATTGCCGATGCCAGCCATAAATTGCTGGTTCATCAACAATGGTTTAATCTTTGCCCTGGTCCGCTTGGTGAGCATCTCTTTAAACTTTTTTAGGGTAAAATCTTTAGCTAAGGGCTCGGGCCCGAAGTCCTTCTCAATTTCTGAGGTATCCTTAACCCTCTTCCACCAGCCGAACTTTCTGACATTATTAAAGACTAAGTTTGTTCCGTCGGTGAATTT
>JAUWYS010000005.1 GCA_030615715.1 bacterium | reverse complement strand
ATAAAACGAGCTAAAATTATTTTTTTACTCTTTGAAAGAGCTTGGACTAAATTTTGAGCTGATTTTTCAGCAAATCTTTCCAAGGGAATTAAATCTCCTTCTTTTAACTCAAAAAGGTCAGCTGGGTCAGTAACCAAATTCTCTTCAATCAGTTGGTCAATGATTCTCGGACCCACCCCTTTGATATCAAAGGCACCTTTGCTGATAAAATGATAGAAATAACGTTTCTGTTTGGCTTGACACTCTGAACTAGGGCACCTCCAAATTGCCTCCTTAGCTGCTTTAATGAGTTGGGAGCCGCAAACCGGACAGGCTTTGGGCATTTTAAATTCCTTTTCCTGACCAGTTCTCAAATCTTTCATAACTTTGACCACTTCTGGAATCACATCTCCTGCTCTGTCTATAATCACAGTATCTCCAATTTTAACCCCCAATCTTTTTATTTCATCCTCGTTGTGTAAGGTGGCTCTGGTAATGGTAACTCCCCCCACCTCAACTGGTTTCAAATGGGCTACCGGGGTGGCGGCTCCGGTCCTGCCAATCTGAATTTTTATATCTTCAACCACGGTGGTTGCCTGGGCTGGGGAGAATTTAAAAGCACGGGCTCCCCGGGGGCTTTTGCCAACCTTTCCCAATTTTTGGAAAAGCGAGTTGTCATCTACATTTATAACTATTCCGTCAATCTGGAAAGGCAATCTTTCTCTTTTCTTGATAATATCTTTCCAAAAATCAACAATTTCATCTAAATCTTTACAAACTTTCCCGGGGTCTGTCTTAAAACCCATCTGGGGTAGAACCTGATGCTCTTGAGAATGAAGGGTTTGTCCTAAATCAGTAATGATGTTATAAGCTAAAAATTTTAAGGGGCGGGAGGCGGCTAATTTGGGGTCAAGTTGTCTGATGGAGCCTGCAGCCAGATTGCGTGGATTGGCATAAGCTGGCTCTCCCCTTTTTTTACGCTCTTGATTAAATTTTTCAAAATCCTTCTTTTCCATATAGACCTCTCCCCGAATTTCAATTTCCCTTTTTAAATTTCTTTCAATAGGGGCCCATTCCGAGCGAAGCGAGGAATGGGAGGATGCGGAGGGTGGGTCGTAGTCTTTTGAAAGAAGCTTACCGTGTATCTCCAATTTTAAGGGAATGCTTTCTATGGTTTTTAAGTTCTGGGTGACATCCTCTCCAGTGATGCCATCGCCTCTGGTTGAGCCCTGCCAGAAAACCCCGTTTTTATAAATTAGAGAAATGGCGAAACCATCTATTTTCATTTCAGCAAAATAATCAAATTTTTGATTGGGAATGAGCCGCTCCAGATAGTTCTGCCAATCTTCAAGCTCCTTTTGTCCGAAAACATCTTCAAGCGAGAGCATGGGTGATTTACGTTTTACTTTTTCAAATCCTTCCAGGGGTTCTCCCCCCACCCTTTGAGTTGGAGAGTCAGGAGTGATAAGTTCTGGAAATTGTTGCTCCAATTGATAGAGTTCGTGTTTCAGAGAATCCAAAGCTCCTTCTGAAATCTCTTGGTGCTCAAGCACGTGATATAAATAACGGTGATAATTAATCACCTTTTTTAGTTTCTTGATTCTCTCTTGAGCTTGTTGTTTGTTCATCAATTAAAAGTTTATTTCAATTCTTCTTTTTGTTTTTTTGTAATCTCCGGTGGAAAAAATAGTTAAAGTTGATTTATTAGAGACACAAACTTCATAACCAGCCCCATTATCTAAAATGCCTTTGTAAGCTGAAGGACACTCCCCTTTACTGGGGATATATCCCTCCTTATAAACGGCGTACAAGACCCTCTCTATCCCGGTATCTGCCCCGTAAAAAGCAATGACTGAATCACTCAAAGTATAAATGACTTTTATCTGACTGACAGCAATACTTATCATGGTAAAGACGACGGCCATGAGAACCGAAAGAATCACAATAGTTAGATAAAGAGAAACGCCTTTTTGATTTTTATAATTAGTATTTGACATCTAAGTCTCTTTGAGAGATTGTGGTCTGGAGGTTCAATATCTCTGGTTCAAAAACTTTATTTTTTATTCTCAAGCAAAAAGTTGCTTTTGGTTGAAGGTCATCATCTTGAGTTTGACCGGAAATCTCAAATTTCAAATCCTCAATCATGAGGTTGGTGGGAGTTAAGGGTTCGGCGGCTCCAAAATTAGAAGAGTATTGGTCTGAAGATTTTTTAACCTTGACTTGATCGTCCTCTAATAAGAATTCCTGGCATTTCTCCTGATAGTTTAAAAATCTTATTTTGGAAATATCGCCTCCGGGATTTTCAAAATTATATTTGAGAGAAATACAATCGCCAGAGAGGTCTTTCCGAGCCATTCTCAAAGCCCGGCTGATATATTCTGAAAGATAAGAGGTATTTTGCAAAAGATATTGCAAGTTTAGATTTTTTCTTTGTTCTTTGAAGACAGAACTGAAAAGCCCTAAAAATGAAGTAAGCACCACCGAAAAAATGGTTACAGCTACCAAAAGTTCAATTAAGGTGAAACCCTTTTTCATATGATTAACGCCAGTTGTATAAAATTTCTTCAAGCTGTAAAGGTGAGCCCTTACCTGGCCAACTAATCTCAATTTTAACCCTCAAACTGTCAGCAGCCGGGTGGCTGAGGGTGACCTTTCTTTTAAAGTTGGTGGAGGAGCCCGAATCGTAATTGTAAAATCCATTGCCATCAATCTTCAAGGGGTTATCGGAGGGAGATAGCAGGAAATCTTTATTGTATTGGACTCGCCAGACCCCATCATTTAATCCTTCATCAAAATCATTTCCTTTCAAGGAATTGGTATCTCTAATATTCCTGACTATTTCAATGCCCTCTCTGCCAAGCTGAGAGGCCATAAATCTCAAAGTGTTAGCTTGACCAATGGCAATTATTCTTGGAACCACAGCATAAACCCCAACAATGCCAATTAAAAAAATGGAGATAGCCACTATTACTTCAATGAGGGTAAATGCTTTTTTCATATGTTATTCCATTTCTATTCTCCCGGCTGAGTTTATTTTTATTGTTTTGGTCCTGGTTGGGTCAGCTTCCAGCCAGATGCTTATGGTTCCCTCCGCTCCCGATTCAACTCCGTTTATGTAGACCATTGGATCTGGGGGAACAAAAACAATATTTAGAGCTACTGGTGGAGGAGCTATGTGTTGAATCCGAAGTCCTTCTCCTAATTTAACCTCTCTGAGAACCTCTTTGCTCTCTTTGTGTTGATTATCATTACAATCAGCAAAAATGAGATAAGAATCTGGAAGAGTCACCCGGTGAAAATAAACTCCGAAACTATGAGTGACATCTCCATTGCAACTAACCTCCCCAGCTCCCATAGCCATTTCCTGTATCTCTCTCAAGTCCTGAGTTAAAACATAAGCTGCTCTCATGAGGACTAACTTTTTTTCTTCTGCCCTGCTCCCTAAAAATAAAATTGAGGAGAGAATGCCAATGATTACCATGGTTACCAAAAGTTCAATTAGAGTGAAACCTTTATTCTTTTTCATATTAAATTAAGATACCACTTGATTATTTCTTTTCCCCAAAAAAGAGCAATAAATGTTCCCACCACCAGGAATGGTCCAAAGGGGACCTGGCTTTTTAGGGTTTTCTTGCGGCAAACTATCAGACCTAATCCTATTATAGCACCGATTAAAAAAGCTGAGAACATGGCTACTAAGATTTGAGGGTAGCCCAAAAAAAGCCCCATCAGAAATGCCAATTTGGCATCACCCAAGCCCATCCACTTACCGCGAGAGACCAGCCATAACAAAAAGAAAAAAGCCGAAGCAACAAGAGCACTTAGAATTGGGGAATAGAGATTAGAAGTTTGAAAATTGAAGATTATTTTATAGAGAAATACTACGGCAATGGCTAGGAAAATTATTTTATCTGGGATAATATAATGCTTTAAATCATAAACAAAAATGATAATTAAGAGAGAGGAAACAACGAATAAGTAAATGGTAAATGGTAAATGGTAAATGGTAAATCGTAAAAAAATTAAGAGAAATAATCCTCCGGTGGCGAGTTCCACTAAGGGGTACTGCCAAGAGATTTTCTCTCCGCAATATCTACATTTTCCTTTCAAAAAAATGAAACTTAACACTGGAATTAAATCAAAAAAAGCTAATTGATGAAGGCACTTGGGGCAAAAAGACCTGCCTGAGAGAAAACTTTGTTTTTCTTTTAATCGATAAATTAGACAATTCAAAAAACTGCCAATACAAGCTCCGAAAACAAAAACAATTAAACAAAAACCTAAATTCATTACTTTATTGTATCAAAAAAACTGCCCAAGAGGAAAATCCTGGGCAATTTTGAGTTGAAATATTATTCAGTAATATTATTAACTGGCAACCGATGGACAAACAGCAGTCGTGTCAGCCACGCAATAGCCTACTCCTGATGGATCAGTGGTCGTGAAACCTGCGACTCCAGTGCTGTCACCGCAGTACCAATAATTGGTTTTCGCATTCAATAGAGAATAGATACAAGCAGCCGTAGAATCGCTGGCATCATCCTGGACAATGGTTGGATTTGTTCCTGAGGTGGGATGATTGTTGGCAACCTCAGCACAAAGAGTGACCATATCTGTATGGGTGCAAAGGAAAGCATCGTAGTCTCCATCGTTAGCGTAAACATAGGTCATGACTGTCCTTGCCTGGCCAATAGCTGAAATAATTCGAGTGTCCTTTGCTTTTTTGGTAGCTCCCGGGAAACTCACCAAAACAATTGAAGCTAAAATTCCAATAATGGCAATAACTACCAACAACTCAATCAAAGTGAAACCTTTCGATTTTTGTAACTTCATTTTCTTGGTTTGATTATTTTTTGAGAAAAAGCGACCTTTTTGCTAGTACTTTATTATAATATTCTCCCTCATTCTAAAATCAAAGTCAAGCTATTTATTCACAGCTGCAACTATTCATTGCCTCACAGGAGGGAGAGCAAAAACTGGGAAAAGTTTCATATTCTCTAGCATGTAATTCCCCGTCTACGCAGAAATACCTATCAGAACCTTCCAAATGAACTGCCGCGCAAAACCCCTGACCATCGTTTTGAACATAGGTTACCAGATCGTCTCCCTGAGCAATATTTTGTTCAATATCATTACAGAGATACTCAATGGTAGAATCTGGACAATCGCATAAGGTTCCCATGACAGTACAGGCAACTTGAGCATAATTTTCCTGGGTGCTATGCAAAATTATGGCTTGGGTTCTGAATTGACCCATATCAGAAATAACCCGACCATCTCTGGCTCTTTTGATGGCCCCGGGAAATTGAACGACCACTACGGAAGCTAAAATTCCAATAATGGTAATAACTACCAACAACTCAATTAAAGTGAATCCTTTGTTTTTCATGTGTTTGCGGAAATTACATGGCTCCAAAGCCACCCATTCCCATTTGAAATAAAGGAATAAAAATTGAAACTGCCATTACGGCTATACCAATCCCTAAAATCACAATTAAAATTGGCTCTAAAATACTGGTCAGGTTGTCGGCAGTCCTTTCTATTTCTGCTCGATAAAAATTAACTACATTCGCCAGGGTTTGTTCTAACTTCCCGGTTTCTTCTCCGGTTGAAATCATCTGGGTGGTGAAGGTGGTGACGTATTGTGGATATTGCGATAAGACCGAACTTATCCTCTCCCCCCGAGCTACCCTTTCCTGGGCCTCTCTGATAATTTTTTTATAAACTTCACTGCCTATTATTCCCTCGGTTATTTTCAGGGCCTGAGTGATGGGCAAGCCGGCTCGAATTAACACCGAGAGGTTTTCACAAAAGCGAACAAGATAAATTTTTTTGTAAAAATCTCCCAGAATTGGTACTCTCAGAGAAATCCTATCATAGAAATTTTTACTCTTCGGAGATTTTTTAAAATATTGGGGGAGAAAAAATAACAAGCCAAAAAAGATAATAATAATGACCCAACCCCCTTTTCTGACAAACGCCGACAGAGAAATCAGCGCTCTGGTGGTCAGGGGAAGTTTTCCTCCAAAGCTCTCTAAGATTTCGGTCAATCGAGGAACGATAAAAAAGGTCACCAGAAAGAAGGCGGCAATAAAAACTACAATAACAAAAGCAGGATAAATCATCGCCCCCCTTATTTTCTGATGGAGATTATATTCTGACTCTAAATGGTTGGCTAAATAATCCAGGGAGTCGGCTACCTTACCGGTCGCCTCTCCGGATTTGACTATATTTACAAAAAATGGGTCAAAAATATTGGGATGTAGAGAAAAGGCCTGGGAAAGAGTGCTTCCGGTCTCCACCATTTCTGCCATTTTTAAAATTTTCTCTCGAAAAACCGGGTTTTCCGTCTGAGCCACCTGAGCCCGCAAGGCCTCAACCGCAGGAATGGCAGATTTTAGCATCACTGAGAATTGACGGCTGAAGCTGACAATATCTTTGGCAGATGTCCTTCGCAGGGAAATTTTTCCCATCAAAAATCCTCCCTTTCCTGCCTCTCGCAGGGAGGTTACGTAAAATCCATATTTCTCCAAGATATTAAGGCAAGCTTTACGAGAAGAGGCCTCAATGGTTCCTCTCTGAATTCTTCCCTCTTTGGTTCTGGCTTTGTAGGCAAACTTCATGCTTTTCCGAGTCGGGCTTCTAAATCCTTAGGACTGAAGGAATATTGCAGGGCGATCTCTCTTGAAATTTCTTTTTTCCTGACCAAATCAACTAAGGATTTGTTGAAGGGGATCATTCCCATCTCCCCTGAAGTTTCAATGACGGAAGGAATCTCGTGAATCTTGTTCTCCCGAATTAAATTAGCCACGGCATGGTTAGAGAGCATAACCTCACAAGCTGGCACAAACTCTTTCTTGGCTGAAGATATTAATCTTTGAGAAACCACTCCTAACAGAGAGCCCGACAATTGGGCTCTTATCTGATTTTGTTGGTGGGGAGGAAAAACATCAATGGCTCGATGGATGGTCTGGCTGGCAGAATTGGTATGCAAGGTGGCGAAGACAAGGTGGCCGGTTTCGGCTGCGGTGATGGCAGTCGAGATGGTTTCAAGGTCCCTCATTTCTCCAACCATAATGACATCCGGGTCTTCCCTCAAGGTGGATCTTAAAGCCTTGGCAAAACTTGGCGTATCTACCCCAACTTCCCTTTGGTCAATTAAACATTTACCGTCCTCAAAGACATATTCAATGGGGTCTTCAATGGTAATAATATGTTCTCTCCTCTGATGGTTTATCTCATCAATTAAGGCAGCCAAGGTGGTAGATTTTCCCTGAGAAGAAGCTCCGGTAATCAAAACAAACCCCTGGGAAGCTTCGGTGAATTTATGTAAAATTGGAGGGAGATTTAACTCTTCAATAGTTCTGATTTTTGAAGGAATAAGCCTTAGAGCAATACTGACATATCCTCTCTGGAAAAAGGCATTTACCCTGAACCTGATTTTCTCTTCAAACTGATAAGCAAGATCTATTTCTTTTTCCTTTAAAAATCTCTCTTGCTGCAAGGAATTCATCAAGCTGAAAGCTAATCCCTGAGAATCTTTTGGGGTGACTGTCTTTTCTCCCTCAATGTCAGATAAATTGCCGACCATTCTCAAAACCGGCGGATGACCAACCGAAATGTGGAGGTCAGAGGCCCCTTTCTTGATGGCAAGTTTTAAGAGTTTTTTAATTTGGGTTGGATAGTTCATTGATTTAAGAGAATTGAGGGTATGGATTTATCTTTCTTCAGCCACCCTCATCACTTCTTCCAAAGAAGTAATGCCCTTTAAAACCTTTAGCACCCCGTCTTCTTCCATGGTAATCATATCCTGGACTCTTGCCTCTTTTAGAATTTGACTTTCAGAGGGGGTTTGAGTGGTTATTTCAGCTAAGGCATCCGTCATTTTGATAACCTCAAAAATTCCGATTCTTCCCGAATATCCCTTGGAATTACATTTTTTACAACCCCGGGGTTGATAGACAGAGACGGTCTTGCCGGTTCTAACTTTTCCAGCCACGCTGGCAGGTAAATTTTTAAGTTTACTTAAGATATAATCTTTTGATTCTCCCTGAGCCCTCACTTTCTTTTTACAAAAAGGACAGAGGGCACGAACCAATCTTTGACTGATGGCTAAATTCAAGGTGGGAGGAATAAGAAATGGTTTCACTCCCATATCAACTAATCGAGGAATAACCCCCAGGACATTGGAGGTGTGTAAGGTTGAGAGAACTATGTGACCGGTTAAAGCAGCGTGAATGGCTAAGGCGGCGGTTTCTTCATCCCGAATCTCACCCACCATAATAATGTCCGGGTCTTGTCTGACAATCTGCCGCAATCCTTTGGCAAAGGTATAATCAATTTCTGGTCTAATCTGGGACTGGTTAACCCCGTCAATATAATATTCTACCGGGTCTTCCAAGGTCACAATGTTCACTCCTTCTTTGTTCAAAAGCCGGAAAAGTGAATACAGGGTGGTGGTCTTACCACAGCCAGTGGGACCGGTAGCTAAAATCATGCCGTAGGCCTTTTTGACGGCTTCTTTGACCACCTTAAAGTTTTTCTCACTCAAACCCAAATCAATTAAAGATTTCAGACCCTCGGTGGGGTCAAGAACTCTGATGGCTACTTTCTCTCCTAGGGTGGTGGGAAAGGTGGAAACTCGAAAATCAATGGTTTTCTCTCCAATCTTGGTGGAAAACCTACCATCCTGAGGAATTCTGGTTTCGTCAATTTTAAGTCGGCTTAAAATCTTGATGCGAGCCACAATGGCTGGCAAAACCTTCAAGGGCAAAATAAGAGAGGGGTGTAAAATTCCATCTAAGCGATACCTGATTCTGACATTCTCCCTGGTCGGCTCAATATGGATATCAGAGGCCTTACCCTCAATAGCTTGGCGCAAAATAACCCCTACCATTTTGATAACCGGAGCTTCCTCAACCAATCTCTCAAATTCAGCTTTCTCTAACACTTCTCCCTTTCCTGGTCTGATTTCTTTTTCCAACCTCTCCAGGGCTTTCTCTACCTCCCTTTTGGGAGCTTGATATTGCTCAAGATACTTTTTGAAATCAGAAAAAGTAATTAAAAAAATTTTGAGATGCAACTTTTGCTGCCTGGTTAAAAATTTTAAGGCCTCCCCGGCTTTGGGGTCGTCAGGATAAACCATCCCCACTTCTAAAACCCCCTCTTTCTTTCTTAAAAGAAGGGGGATTATTTTATAATATTCCACCGACTCTCTGGGAATAATTTTCAGAACCTCGGAGGGAATTTTCTCTGTCAGGGTTTCTCGGAGAGGAGCTCCGGTCAGTTTGCTTTTGAGGGTAAACAGAGCGTTTTCTGGTAAAATTTTCTTTTCTAAAATTAACTCTTCCTGGGTCTTTTCTTTTTCTTTAACTTCCATTTTCAGCTGAGCTCCCTCTTTTTTCTTTAATTTTCTTTGTTTAACTAATTGTTGAATTAAATCCATAGTGGTACTAGAGAGTATAAGTTTTTAATAGGGTTCAAAGGGGTTTTCTCGGCCAATTTCTTCCGGGAAGGAAACCTCCTCAAAAGGTAACATATCTTTAACTTCCTGACTCTCCAAAAATTCAAAGTCAATTTTGGCGACTGGGAAAGCTTTTGGGGTGGGAGGCAGAGAAAGAGGTTTTGGGCGCCACCACCAAGAGTAAATTAAAATAATGATTCCTGCCAAAACCAAGCCCCAGATTAAATATTTAAGAGTCCTATTTTGTTCGGTAACTTCTGCCATATTACAAAGAGAAAACTTTAATTAAAATGTTGTACTCTGGAAATCCTTCCTTGGGGACATTAATAGAAATATTTTCAACCTCAATTAATCTTGAAGATTTTTCCAGGCTTTCCAGAAAACCCCTCAAAGATGGATAGGCCCCTGTAAGATCAAGAATAAGATAGGTTTCTTTAACTTTGGCTAAAATTCCCTTTGGCTCCTCTTTTTTTCTCACTTCCGTCTGGTTGACGTTTTTTAACAAAAGTCCGTTTTCTGAACTTTCTTTTTGAAAGAAGTTCAACAGAGAAGATAGAGAAGGTTCTTGAGGCAAAGCCGATCCGATTTTCTCCAAAGAATCCTGATAATTGCTTAGGTTCTCTGAAATTTGACTGAGCTCTGAAAAATATTTTTCAGTCTCAGAAAGTTCGGTTTGCTTCTGCTCAACCTGATTCTTGATAGCTTTAAATTCCTGGTATTGTGGCCAGATAAGATAAGTGAGCAAAAGTAAAACTACAAACAATAAAATAGGGATGCTGAAACTTTTTTTCATGTTAGAAATTGTTAGCGCTTAAAAACCTCTGAGAGAAGAAAGAAGGTTAAGCTAAAGTTAACCTTTCCCTCTCTATCCAAGGAGATATTAGATAAAATAAGGTTTTCCATCTTTTCATTTTCTCTGAAAATGAGTAATTGCTCTCCCAGGGATTGGAAGCTTTCAGTTTTTCCCTCCAAACTAACCCGACCATCTTCAGTAGCTAAATTCAATCTGGTCAATTGAACCTTTGACTGACAGGAACTTTCAAGTAAAGAAAAGAAATTTGAACTGATTTTATGCTCTTCAAAAATCTTCTTGAAAACTTTAATTTTTCCTTGCCAGCCCAAAATTTCTTCCTCTAACTCTTTCTCCTCCTCTCCCTCTAATTCTATGATTTGTCTCTCCAACTCCCCTTTTCTTTCTCCCAGGGAGGAAATCTCGCTTTTTAAAAAGAAAAAGCTCCCAATTGAAATAATTACCAACAAGACCGCAAAATAAAAGAGGGAGTTAACGGAAAATGGTGTTTTCGGTTTGGGTTTGGGAATAATCCTGGCAAATGGTTCTTTTGGCATATAATTATGTACTAATACCTCTTAAAGCCACCCCCAAAGCGACCCCAAAAGAAGGTCCTAATTCTTGGAGCCGAGGTTTCAAGAGGGAGGGAAAAGAAACCTTGGCAAAAGGATTGGTAATCTGAATATTTTTTTTAAGCTGGACATTCAGGTACTCTTTGAGACCAAAAAGGGAAACCATTCCTCCAGCCAAAATGACATCCTCTACTTTCTTCCCTTCGGTTTGCTGGAAACTTTGGCAGACCCCGTTTATTTCTCTGGCAATCTCATTTGCCTTGGGGACCAAGGCATCAAAAATTTCTTTTTTTTCGGGATCTAAGCCATGCTCTTTCTTGAGATTTTCAGCTTCTTCCCAGCCAATCTTCAACTTTTCACAAAGAACTCCCGTGAACTCTTTGCCTGAGATATCAAAGCTGTGGCTCAATCTTAAGGCTCCTCCTTGGGCAATACTGACGGTGGTGCTCTCCCAGCCGATATCTACCAGACAAACGGGCTTTTGGATAAGTTCTTTGGGGATGGAGGAGCGTATCAGCCCAAAAACTTCAGCTTCCATTCCCTCAACCTCAAGTTGGGATAAAGTGGCTAATCTTTGATAACTTTCCAAAACCCGATTGGGGATAGCCACCAACAATATCTTTAATTTAATTCCGGGAAGAATCTTTTCTCTTTCAATTACCTGCCAGTCAAAGGTAACTTCAGACAAGGGCAGGGGAACATGATGGCGCGCTTCAAACTCCACCGCTTGAGGGACTTCGGCTTCCGTCATCGGAGGCAAATTAAAAGTGGTAAAAAAGGTAGAAAAATCAGGAAGGGAAAGAGCAACTTTCTTTTTTTTAATCTTGGCTTTTTTAAATAAACATTCCAAAATCTCTGAAGCTTCTTCACTTAAAAGAATCAGTTCCTTTTTGTGAAACAAACTTAGAGGGGGTTCTCGCAGGGGAAGTTGAAACTCAGCATAATTCTCCAATTTCTTTCTCCTACCACCACCAGAAATCTCAACTACTTTTATGGAAGAAGCTCCAATATCTATCCCCAAACATCTTTTTGAAAAAATACCCATCTTTTTTTATTTTAGCACAGATATTATGATATTATTAATGATTATAAGAACCCGCCTGTGGGCAGAACCTTGAATGCTTCGCATATAAGAACCTGCCTTCGGCAGAACCTTGATTCGCTAAGGAATAATCATATAATCTTGAATTAAGAACCTGCCTTCGGCAGAACCTTGAAATTACTTCGCTCAGTCGAAATTCAAGAATAAATTCTTTAATCTCTTCTTCACTTGTAATTATAATGCTGAAAAAAATTTTAGTCCATATTCTCTTTCCACAATTCTGTCTTATTTGTAAAAGGGAGGGAGCTCTTATCTGCGAAGATTGTTTAAGCTCAATTGGCCTTTCAGAATTCAACTACTGCCCTTTCTGTCAAGCTCCTAAAAGAGTTTTTGAAGAGGGAACTTGCTCTACTCATCGAAGAATGAAGCTCTCTGGAATATTTTCAGCCACCTCCTATCAAGAGCCATTGGTTAAAAAATTAATCAGTAAATTCAAATATGAACCTTTTTTAAAAAATCTAACCTCTCCTCTAACTTCTTTAATCATAGCACATTTTCTCCTGTCAGAGAACAAGCTAATTTCCCAGGATAAAGAAAACTCGGTTCTCATGCCTGTACCCCTTGTCAAATTCAGGGAAAGGTGGCGGGGCTTCAATCAGGCAGCTTTAATTGCTTCAGAACTTTCCAAATTCTACAAAATTCCCTTATTTAATAATCTCATAAAAATTAAACAAACTCAACCACAAGTTGAGCTTAAGAGAGAGGAAAGAGAGAAAAACATTAAAGGAGTATTTACGATTAAGAATCCTCAAGAAATCCAGGGAAAGAGAATATTTTTAGTTGACGACGTTTTCACCACCGGGAGTACCATGGAAGAGTGCGCCAGAGTTTTAAAGAAGGCTGGGTGCAGAGAAGTTTGGGGAATCGTCATCGCCAGAGAATAGCAAAAAACCAGCCAAAGCTGGTTTTTTTATTTTGCGGTGGGAGAGGGACTCGAACCCCCAAGCCCTTTCGGGCGCCAGTTTTCAAAACTGGTGCAATCGCCATTCTGCCATCCCACCAAAAAAGCGGAGGAGGTGGGAGTCGAACCCACAAGCCGCTTTTTACACGGCTAGAGATTAGCAATCTCCTGCTGTACCATTGAGCCACTCCTCCAAGTATCTCTATCTTAGCACCAAAATTCCAATAAATCAACTTGAGGAATAGGACTTTTTATGGTATTTTTATAGAGGAACGCCCTCGTAGTTCAATGGACAGAATGCGAACTTGCGGAGTTTGTGATAGAGGTTCGACTCCTCTCGAGGGCACAA
>JAUWYS010000027.1 GCA_030615715.1 bacterium | reverse complement strand
GCTGTGCCTTTGGAAGCAATAATCTCCCAACCGAGTCCCACAAGTTGCCTTGCGAAATCAACAATTCCCTCCTTGTCATACACCGATATCAAGGCCGTTTTCATCGTCCTTCCTCCTTTTTTCTTTAATATTCTTAGCATTCAAACTAAACTTAACTCCCCAATTCAATTGTTAATGAACCAATATTAAAACAAACCCCAGAAAAAATCAAGTAAAAATTCCGAGGACGGTTCTCGGAATTTTTACCCTAAGTTTTTCTTTGGCAACAAATTCACAACTCCTAAAATAAGTCATCAATCAACTGTTCTTTTTAAATTTTATTTTCATAGTTTCGTATTTATATCTGCCCACCATAAAATGCAAATGCGGTTCTTTCATGTTAGCCATCCAGCCGGTTGCACCGCTGAATCCTATAACTTGGCCGGCTCTAACTTTATCGCCAATTTTTACCAATACCCCATTTTTTCTCAAGTGTCCGTAGTAAGAGTATTTATCCCCGTGACGAATCTCAATAAAATTCTCAATTTTTTCAAAACTTCTGCTAGATCCTCCCTTATTAGAATCGGCCTTAAGATCAATAACAATTCCTGAAGCCGCAGCTTTTACTGGTGTACCAACAGGCACTATGAAATCAATAGAATGTTTATAGATTTTATGAGTAATAGAATCGGTCCTAGAAATTCTCACAATCTTCTTTTTATCAACAGGAAGTTGATATTCAATTTTCGTCCTCAATAATGGATCTGTCATAAAAAAGTGCCCCCGACAGGGCTCGAACCTGTAACTTACTGGTTAAAAGCCAGTTACTCTCCCAATTGAGTTACGGGGGCGTTTACAAACCTTGTTCTTTTAGTTTTTCTAAAAGTTCTTTTTGTTTTTTGGTTAATTTCTTAGGAGTTTTGATGACCAATTCGATGTACATGTTCCCTCGGCCGAAGCCAGAGAAATGAGGAATGCCTTTGCCAGAAATTCGGAAAACCTTACCGGATTCAGTGCCAGAAAGTACTTTCAATAAAATTTTCTTTCCTTCCAGGGTTGGTACTTCAACTTCGTCTCCTAAGGTGGCTCCACTGAAAGAAACAGGCAAAGCCAGATATAAATCATCGCCTTTTCTTTCAAATACAGGGTGGGGTTTGATTAAAATTTTAACGTATAAATCCCCGCTTCTTGCTTTTCTTCTGCCAGCTTCACCTTTGCCGTCAATCTTCATTATCTGGCCGGTATCCACCCCCGAGGGAATATAGACTTCTATATCTTGGTAATCCTCAATTCTTCCTTCTCCCCTACAAACATTACAGGGATTTTCAGGAATCTTTCCTTGACCTTTACATTCCGGGCATAAAACATAACGAGTGATGGTTCCCAGAAGAGTTTTTTTCATCTGCTGGACTTCACCGGTTCCCCGGCAACTGAAACATTCTTTTATCCGAGAACCCGGCTCTGCCCCAGAACCCTGGCATCTTTGACAAGCTATTTTTTTGCCAAGATTGATATTCCTTTTCACTCCTTTTAAAACGTCTTTCAGGTCTATCTCAAGTTCAATCTCAATGTTTTTTCCTTGGTTAATATCTTTTCTCCTCCGGCCAGTTCTGGTGAAGCCGAGGAAGTCCTCAAAGATATCTCCCAAATCCATTCCCAAATCAAAATCCTCTCCCCTGATATTACTCCAAAAAACTCCTGGGTCAAATCCTCCCTGGGTTCCTGCTCCTTCAAAGACCTGACCAAATCTATCATACTGGTCCTTTTTCTCAGGATTGCCTAAAATCTGATAGGCCTCACTTATCTCCTTGAATTTTTCTCCATCTCCGCCTTTGTCTGGATGATATTTGTGAGCTAACCTGCGATAGGCCCTCTTGATTTCGTCTTGAGAAGCCTCTCGCGAGAGCCCCAAAATTTGATAATAATCCCTCATGTTTGCTTTTTCTTGTAAAGTTCAGCTCCCACCTTCTGGATAGCTTGTGAAAGCTCTGAGGTTTTCGCTTTTATTTCTTCAATGCTATCACCGTCTTTGACTTTTTTCAAATCAGCAATTTTCTGTTCAATCTCTTTTTTGACCTCTTGAGAAACCCTGTTTCCCGCCTCTTTTAAAGTCCTCTCCGTGGTGTAAATTAAATTGTCCGCCATATTTCTTGCTTCAATAAGCTCTTTCTTCTTTTGGTCTTTAGCAGCGTGTTCTTCGGCTTCTTTCTTCAATTTCTCCACCTCCTCTTTTTTCAAGCCACTTGAACCCTCTATACGAATGGATTGACTTTTGCTGGTTGCTTTATCTCTCGCTGAAACATTTAAGATTCCATTAGCATCAATATCAAAACTAACTTCAATCTGGGGAATGCCTCTGGGAGCTGGGGGAATGCCGTTTAAAATGAATCTGCCCAAACTCTTATTGTCAGCCGCCATTGGTCGCTCGCCCTGTAGGACATGGACTTCAACTGAGGCTTGACTGTCAGCAGCCGTTGAGAAAATCTGTTTTTTGGAGGTAGGAATGGTGGTATTCTTGGCGATTAAGGTGGTGTTAACTCCTCCCAGGGTCTCAATTCCCAAACTCAAAGGGGTAACGTCCAACAAAAGAACATCTTTTACTTCTCCCTCTAATTTTCTGCCCTCGTCTTTAGCTAAAAGAATTTCGCCTTCAATAGCGGCGCCGATAGCAACTACCTCGTCCGGGTTAACATCTTTGTTGGCTTCTTTATTAAAAATTTTCTTAATCTCTTCTTGAATTTTTGGCATTCTGGTCTGTCCCCCCACCAAAACTATTTCATCAATGTCGGTTGGCTGGAGTTTTGCTTCTTTCAAGGTGCTCTTCACCAACTCAATTGATTTTTCAATATACTCTGAGACCATATTCTCCAACTGGGCTCGGGAGAACTTATAGAGGAGATGTTTGGGTCCAGAGCTATCTGAGGTAATAAAGGGAAGATTTATCTCGGTCTCTTGAGTGGTGCTCAGTTCAATCTTTGCCTTCTCCCCTGCCTCTTTAATTCTTTGTAAAGCTAAGGTGTCTTTTGATAAATCAATGCCCTGGTCTTTTTTAAACTCCTCAACCACCCAGTCTATTATTTCTTGGTCAAAGTCATCGCCCCCCAGATGAGTGTCGCCTCCGGTAGCTTTAACCTCAACATGGGGTTCTTTTTTTCCTTTTTCCACTTCCACCTCACCAACCTCTAAAATAGAGATGTCAAAAGTCCCACCCCCAAAGTCATAAACCACAATTTTTTCCTCCTCCTTTTTAGTTAAACCATAAGCTAAAGCAGCCGCTGTTGGTTCGTTAATCACCCGGCGAACCTTCAAGCCGGCAATTTCTCCAGCCACCTTGGTAGCTTTTCTCTGGGAATCGTCAAAATAGGCCGGGCAGGTGATGATGGCTTCCTCTATTTTCTCTCCCAATTTCTCTTCAGCATCTTGCTTTAATTTTTGCAAAATCATGGCTGAAATTTCAGGAGGTCGATACCACCTCTCCCCCATCTTTACTTCAACTCCTCCGTCTTTGCTCTCCCTTATTTCATAGGGGAAAAGTTTTTTATCTCTTTGGACTTCTGGGTCAGAAAATCTCCTGCCCATTAATCTTTTGATGGAAAAGATGGTGTTTTGGGGATTGGTAATGGTTTGTCTCTTAGCTAAAATTCCGGCCAATCTTTCTCCATTTTTAGCCAGAGCAACTACGGAGGGAGTAGTTCTTGAACCCTCTTTATTCTCAACAATGGAGGGACTACCTCCTTCAACCACGGCCATGGCTGAAAAGGTAGTTCCCAAATCAATTCCTAAAATCTTCATAGATTTATAATATCATTTGAATTTTATTATTTTACGACCTTTACTTTGGCGGGTCTGATGGCCCTGCCCTTTAATTGATAACCTTTTTGGACTACCTCTAAAATTTCTCCTGATTTTTTGTCTTTTACTTCAATTTCTTCCACGGCTTGATGAAAATTAGGGTTAAATCTTTCACCCTCGGCTTCTATTTCTTCCATCCCTTGTTCTTTCAAAAATCCTTGAAATTGTTTCTCAATTTGATTCAGCCCCTCCAAATAATTTGAAAGTTCTTTGCTTCTTGATAATTCTTCCTTTGCTTTTTCAAAGTTATCTAAAATTGGCAGAACTTTTAAAATCATTTCAGTTTTCTCTACCTCAAAAAATTTTTTAAATCTCTCCCCTTCTTCTCTTTTGAAATTAATAAAATCTGCTCGGGAGCGCTGCCAGCCAGCCAAATATTCTTCTTTTTCTTTTTGGCAGCCTCTTAACTTCTTCTTTAAATCTTTAGGTTGACCCGTTGGTTTTTTATCTTTTTTAGGCATTTTTTCAAGAAAGCTTTTTTAAGAGCTCAACGATTTCTGAAACCAAACCCATGTTTTTCTCAAAATCCATTCTCTTGGGACCCAAAAGAGCAATTATTCCTTTGTCCTTTTTGGGGAATGAAGTTTCAGCAACAATGATGCTAAAATCTTTTGATTTAAGTGGACTCTCTTTCCCAATATAGACCTTAATTCCTCCCGAATAATCAAAATCGCCAATGTTCTCCTCAAAATCAGAAGTCATCTCCACAAACTCTTTCCAATAATCAATATCCTGGAATTCGGGCTCTTGAACCACCCCTTCCCATCCTTCTTTCCATGAGATATCTTCCCGGAAAAGGTAGGTTAAAGCTAAATCAGCGGACAGAGAACTTAGGGTTTTGGTGATCTGGCGAGAAATTATCAAGATATCTCTTAATTTCTGAAGTTCCCTGCCAATTTCTTCTATCCTTTTTTCTCTCTCAAACCCAAGGCTTTTCTCTTCTAAAATCCTGTCTACAAAAAACCGATAACCCTTATCAGTGGGTATTCTGCCAGAAGAA
>JAUWYS010000001.1 GCA_030615715.1 bacterium | reverse complement strand
ATTATCCAAATCAGCAGTTAAATTGGCTGGGCTATCCCCCCAATTTACCATTAAAAGATTAAAATCAAAGATATCCACTTTGCCATCATCATTTATATCGCCTGTTATTTCCTCTTCTAGGGCCGAGGTAGTAAAAATCCTATCAGTATGGATGCCCATGTTACCTCTACTATCTTTTGATTTAATCTGATAATGATAGGTAGTTAAAGGAGAAAGATTTGTCAGGGTTGCTGAGTGAGAGGTTTTGTAAGTGGTGGTTTTTTCTTCAAGGCCGTAGTCAGTGGTTGTGCCATAAACGAGCCAAGAAATAGATTGTTCATTAGTTTGCCAGGTGATGATAGCGGTATTACTCCCGGCTACCACATTTATTTCGCTAATTGAGGGAGCTGTAGTATCTCCAGTGAAAATAATAATTGCACCACCGCTTGGAGGAACTGTGGTTTGGCTATAAGTAACAAATTTAGTAAAGTGTCTTGTCCAAATAACTAAATCAGGAACAACATCTCTTTTACAATCACCTTCTGCACCAAGTTGGGCGTCTACGATTGTCTGGTCATCAGCAGTGCAAGTAGTAGTTATTGGAGTAAATACCCCAGCTCGAGAATATCCGGCATATTTGCCTGCTTGACCAGCAATCGAGATTCGAACTGCTTTGTCAAACGTTAATTTTATATCCCCATAACCAATTTCAATGACTGCTGACACGCTGACGGTTGTTCCACTCTCTGGAATTATTGTAACACTTGAAATTAGCTTAACTTCTGGGGCATTAATTTCTCCAGTCCAACCCTTTTCCCCGGTAACAGTTAGTCCGGCTGGAATTTCAACGGTCACTTCACCGACGGTCGTGGTAACAACTATGTCAACTTCTGTTGGCAAAGTTAGTTTATTATTTTCATCGGGTGTGCCAGCTAATGAAGTCATATCTTGATTGGCGTACCAGGGAGAATAATTCACATTGTCAGAAACCATCGCTTGAACTTCGGACACAACTGTTGTACCCCACCAGTTGTTGGTGGCGTCTACTGGAGCCAGTGGGTTAACCAAAGCATTAAGGATACCATAGTTGCTATTGTCTGCGATGTTATTGTGGTTGATAGAATTGCCCGATGGTCGCAAGTCACCTTTGGGGTGACTGTGAATAAAAATACCATAATTGTTATCTTTGATGTCGTTAAAACGTATGGTGTTGTCTTCACTGGTGTCAAAGATATGTATCCCCGAGCCTTTCCCACCGAAAACAGTGTCACATGTTCCAATTATATCTTCGCTTATGTGGTCCGACACGCTGTTATTTTCTACAACGGTATTAGTGACCTGGCGCAGGGTGATGCCCGGGCCATCGTTGTCTGTTATGGTGTTGCCCGTTACGACATCACCATCGTCAAACTTTAGGTTGATGCCGTTACCGCCATTGTCTCTGATAGTGTTATTGATTATGGTGTTTGAGCCGGGACCATAAGTTTCGATGCCTGCTGAACCATTATCCTCTATTTCGTTGCCGCTAATGGTGATGTAGGAGGTACGTTGGGGTATGCCAGTCTTGTGCTCTTTTGTATTGGCGAACCGTATCCCTTTTGCAAGATTGTCGCTAATAATATTGTTCTCAATCGTAACGTGATCTACACCCTGACCATCAGCATCCCAACCCAGCCTAATTCCATTTTGAGCGTTAGTGATAATATTATTGGATATTGTGCCATTGCTTATAGTATTTGCTGTGTCATCTAAGGTAATGCCCCCGTCGAGTGTGAAACCATCTACGATGACATCATTTGCCGCTATGGTCTGCGCGCCATTAACCGTAACGACATCTCTGCCTGCACCTTGCAGGGTCACACTTTTGTTTATTGTTAAATCTTCATCATAAGTCCCAGCCGCCGCCTTTGGTGCCCAGCTTAATACCATCGTTCTGCGTCACGTGATAGACAAGGTTACCCACAATCTCCATATTCGTCGAGTCGTAGACGTAAATCGCCGCATTTTGACTACCAATATCATAGACCTCGTTGTAGCGGATTTTACCGCCAGAGGAACCACCGCTGATATTTAAGGCGTCCCCAGGGAAAGCAATATCATAGACGTAATTGTATTCCAGTATGCCACTGGTAGATTTCTTAAGCTGAACACCCTCATCACCTCTGCCGTCATGGATGATACAGTATTTAACAACGGCTCCACTACGAAGGTTGTCCTGCCTAATCATGTCACCGGTGCCAGACTTTACCTCAAGCCCGTTGATGACGACGTTGTCCGCATCAATTTTGATAATTACACCGAGCTCACCAGTGCTGCCATCAATCACGGCCTCTGATTCGGACCCAGCGGTTCGGGTGCTCTCTTGCGAAGGGCGTGGGTCAACATCAGCCTGAGGGCCCTGAAGGACTATATTGTCCTTGTTGATGATAATCGTTGAGGTCGGATTGTAAGTTCCCGCCGCCACATTGACGGTGTCGCTAGTGGTGGCAGCATCAATTGCTGCTTGTATTGTACAATAAGGGTCGCCGGTAGCATCACTACAAGTACCACTATTATCTACATTTAAATCAGCTGCACTAACAACTCCAAACAAGCCAAACATCAAAACCAAACCCAATAGAATTAAAATTATCTTTTTCATTTTATTTTTTTTCTGAAAGAGTAACTACCTATATTAAATCATAGAATAGGGCAAATTGTCAACCCTTTAAAAAACAGGAGCTAAAAGTTCGGGGCTCAGCGTGTCATCTTGCACGGCGAGCTCGATTTATTTTCGTAAAATAAAAAACAGAGAACGGGTCTCTGCTGATTGACAAATTTGGAGAAAATGGTAAACTACGGGCAGTTAGAATTAAGGATAATTTCTTAATTCTGTTTGAAAAAATAAGCACATGGGGAGGAAAAAATGGAAGTTGATGTTCTTGAGCTTGAAAAATTAATTAGTCTGGCTGAATTAGCGGTCAATGGGGAAGAATGCACTCTTCGTGAACTGACATACTCGCTTGAACACAAGGACATGGAAGCTCAAATTCTTAAAGAGGGCATTGAAGGCCTAGAAGGGAGAAAACTCGACAAGGAAGAAAAACAAAATCTTGAAAATGAAATTGGAAAGCTGGAATTGGTCAAGGAAAAAATAGAGAATTTGAAAAAACAAATCGGTTATTGGGAAGAGAAACTAAAAAACGATAAACAACTCTTGAAAAGATGGGAGAAAAAAGTGGAAAGCGCTGAAAGCTAAAATTAATTAAGGAGAGGATGAATGAAAAAGTTAAGGTTATTGAGGAAAGAGGCAATGAGCGTAGGGGCGGTGTTTCTAATGGTAGGAGTGGTCTGTGTAATAATGAGAGAAAAGATTGCCTATGAACAGACACTGATTGCCGTTGGTCTCGTTTTTGCTGCTGTCGGGATTGCCGGTGCTGTTATTGCTGCGAAATTCAATGATAGAAATGCTTCGACTGGCCTCATGCTCTTTTCTATCATTGCTGCTCTTGCTGGCATTGGTGGGCTTAATGTTGTTCTTGGCGATAGTGAAGTCAATCTCTCTATTGGTGATGCTGCTACTCTCGCTTTTTTCGCTGCCCTTTGGATTTCTCTTTTTGTTGTCGCTGTTACTCAAGTCGTTACTGATATCCCTTTCAGTGTCATTAGTAAAGAGAGGAAAACTCTCGGAGTAAGTATTCCCTTAACAGTGGCGGTTAATTTCGGGGTGTTGACTTTCCTCCCCAAATTAATCTAGCAACCTCATCTGTGGACTAGGCCCAGAGATTCCAAGAGGCGAATCTCTGGGCATTTTTATTTGGTATTAAAAAACAGAGGACTGTTCTCTGGAAGTTTTGAAGTAAAAAAATAGGGGGCGAGCCATTCGGCTTCTGCGCCTCCTCCGGGGGAAGTCCCAGAGTTGGTGCTTAAATTGCTTAAAGCTTGACAGATGTTTTGGATTTGGTACAATGAATACAGATCTTTAGATTTTAGCAGTCGGGGGAGATTGGCAGGCCCATAAAAGAGGTAAAGTAAAGTTTCTGGTTTTAAACTGGTTTTGAAATCAGTTGAAGCTCCGTTACGGCGCCAATCTCCCCCATAAGAAAACAGGAAATCACCTTGAACTTGGTTTCCTGTCTTTTCTTTGGGGATATCTTATGACTATTTCTTTAATAGAGCTAAAATGCCAGCGATGATTAAGAGAGGGCCGGCGATAATATAGGCCAGGGAAACGGCCATAAAGCCGCCGATGCCGCTCAAGAGCATCAAGATACCTGCTATCCTGGGTTTTTGATTAACAATAACTGCTCCGGTTATGCCGATAACCACCAAGTAAATGGTAGTCCGACCAAGAGCCACGGCTGGAGAAATTTCCGCTGCCCCAAAAATTGGTGCCAAGCTACCAAAAAGCAAAAGAAAAAGAGCTATTTCCAAGCCAAAAATACTTCCCAAGACCGCTAAGATGGTGGCAGTGGGGCGAGTTACTTCGGGTTGTTCTAGTGGTTTTTTTAGCATACTCTAATTAGATTTTAACAAAAATTAGAGGCCAGCGAAAGAGCGGATTTTGGAAACGGGGATGGCAGAGACCTCTCCTGCCTCGTTTATTTTGACCAGGCCCAAAAATTTACCTTCAAAAGTGAACAAGGGACAGCCGGAGAAATCTTCTTTCTCCAAGATATTCGTGGTAATCAAGTCTCCAGAGAAACTTTTAACAATCCCCTGATTGACCACTTTCTCCATGCCGATTAAAAAAACCGAGGTTCCCGGCTTCAGTTTCTCAAAGTCAAAGAAAGAGGTGGTTTTAAGATTGCCTCTTTCAATCTTAATTAAGGCTAAATCAAGCTTCAGGTCTTTTTTCAGGACCCGGAAATCGGTTTCTTGGCCATCAACAAAAATAGAATCTCCCTGGGGCAGTAAAGTTGCTCGGGTTAAAACTTGGCCGTCTGAAGTCAGGGAAAATCCACAACCCTGGTTCTCGTCAGAACTTAAATTAAAAACCGCGGCCTCAATACTCTCAACCGCTTTTTCTAAGGCCTCGGTTTCTTTGATGATTATTTCCTGGGTGGGATTAATGACGATTTCCCTTTTTAAGCTCTCCGCAATTTTAGATTCTTCAAAAAAGGGAATTCCCATTAAGTAGGGAATCAAAAAAACTTGGGAGATAGTCCCCCCGATTGCTCCCAGAATTAAAATGCCAATAATTTTCAAAATAATTTTCATTTCTGTTTATTAACGGGGAGAAGAAACTTTTTCTCTTTTTCGGCGAGTGGGAGAAATGGTGGTCTGAAAAACCACCTTCCCCTTGTCAAAATCGGCTAAAACCCTGTCCCCTTCCTGAATTTCCGAGGTAATAATTTTCAAAGACAAGGGATTGAGTATTAATTTCTGAATAACTCTCTTCAAAGGTCTGGCTCCCAGATTGGGGTCAAAACCTTTGGCAGCTAAAACCTCTTGTAATTTTGGAGAAAACCTTATTTTGATTTGTTTTACTTTTTCCAATCTCTTTTTGACTTTTTGAAGTTCCAGGCCGACAATCTTTTTCAGTTCTTTTTTGCCAAGGTAATTGAAAATGATAATCTCGTCAATTCTGTTTAAAAACTCCGGCAAGAAGGTCTCCTTTAGAGAATCGTAAATTTTCTTTTTAAGGCTTTCGCGAGCTGGTATGTTTTCTTTTGTTATTTCAAATCCCAGGGGCCGCATCTGAGAAATGAATTGTGAGCCAACGTTGCTGGTCATAATAATCACTGAATTTTTAAAAGAGACCACTCTTCCCTTGGCATCGGTTAATCGGCCGTCCTCAAAAATCTGCAAAAGGATATTGAAAACTTCGGGGTGAGCTTTTTCAACTTCATCAAGCAGGATAACACCGAAGGGACGTCGGCGGATTTTTTCGGTCAACTGGCCTCCCTCTTCATAACCAACGTAACCCGGAGGGGAACCCAGCATCTTTGAGACACTGTGCCTCTCCATATATTCTGACATATCCAATCTTATCAAGGCATTTTCGCTATTGAAGAGAAAATCAGCCAGGGCTCGGGCGGTTTCGGTTTTGCCGACCCCGGTGGGACCCAAAAAGAGGAAAACGCCGATGGGCCGGTTCTCCTCAGAGATGCCGCTTCTTCCCCGGCGGATGGCATTACCCAAAGCTCTGATGCCTTGTTCTTGGCCGACCACCCGCTGGCTCAATTTCTCCTCTATTTTTTCCAATTTCTTGGCTTCCTCTTCTATTAATCTGGCTACCGGAATGCCGGTCCAGCGAGAAACCACTTGAGCCACATCTTCTTCAGTCACCTCCTCTTTCAGCAAATGGCTCTTTTTTTGAAGATTACGCAATTTTCTTTCTTCGGAAGCCAGGGTTCTTTTCAACTCTGGGATTTTTCCGTATTTCATTTCCGCCACCTTTTGGAGGTCAGCTGTTCTTTGAGCCATGTCAATTTCATTGGTGACTTTGTCAATTTCTTCTTTGAATTTTTTAATTTTGGAAATCAGTTCTTTCTCGGAAGACCATCTGGCTCTTAAATTCTGGGCTTTCTCTTTTAAGTCAGCCAGAGTTCTTTCAAGAACCCGCAATCGCTTCTGATTGCCTTTCTCTCCGATTACCGCTTGTTTTTCAATTTCAAGTTTCTGGATTTCTCTGGTTAAGGCATCTAACTCATCCGGCTCAGATTCAATTTCCAACCTCAAACCAGAAGCTGCTTCATCCATTAAATCTACCGCTTTGTCTGGTAAAAATCTGTCTGAGATATAGCGGTTGGCAAGTTCGGCCGCCGCCTTGAGGGCGGCATCTTTAATTTTAATTCCGTGGTGAAGCTCGTACCTCTCCTTGAGACCTCTCAAAATGGCTATGGTATCTTCAACCGAGGGTTCAGCAACGTAAATTGGCTGAAATCTTCTTTCTAAAGCCGGGTCTTTTTCAATGTATTTTTGGTATTCTTTCAGAGTGGTGGCTCCGATGGCTCGAAGTTCCCCCCGGGACAGGGCTGGCTTTAAAAGATTTGAAGCATCAATGGCCCCCTCAGCCGCCCCCGCTCCCACCAAAGTATGAAGTTCGTCAATAAACAAAATGTAACGACCCTGGGCTCTCTTGATTTCTCGCAGCAATGCCTTAATCCTTGATTCAAACTCTCCCCGGTATTTTGTTCCAGCCACCAAAGCTCCCAGGTCCAGGGCAATTATCTCTTTATCTTTCAAGCTTTCTGGAACATCACCGGTACTTATTTTTTTGGCTAAGCCCTCGCAAATGGCTGTTTTACCAACTCCTGCTTCCCCTATCAGCACCGGGTTGTTTTTGGTTCTCCGCGACAAAACCTGCATCAATCTTTTAATCTCTGCTTCTCGTCCGATAACCGGGTCTAACTTTCGCTGACGGGCCAAAGCAGTTAGGTTTCTGGCGTATTTTTCGAGCACCTCATATTTTGTTTCTGGGTCTGGGTCAGTAATTTTTTCTTCTCCGCGGATGTCAGCTAAAAGTTTGAGAATTCTTTCTGAGTCAAGAGCTACTGGCTGGTTAGTTAAAGAGCGGGCTTTTTCCAAAACATCTCTGGCTCCGGTTTTGGTGGCCAGCACCCCCAAGAATAGATGCTCAATAGAAATGAATTCGTCCCCCATTTTCATGGCTTCTGCCCTGGCTTTATCCAGAACCTGAGCCATGTCCTGAGTAAAGTAAAATTGCCCCAGGGTTTCCTGTCCGGCCAGGGGAGGAATCTGTTTAATCTGGCTTTCGGTTTTTCTTTTCAGGTCTTCAACGTCTAATTGGAGTTTTTCCAGCAACGTCAAAACAATGCTCTCTTCTTGCGAGAGTAAAGCTGAAAGTAAATGTAAAGCGTCAATCTGCTGATGGCCAAAATCTCTGGCTATTGATTGAGCCTTCATTATTGCCTCTTGAGATTTGTGGGTAAAATCCCCACCTTGAATAAACGGCATACACCAATATTATTGCGGCTTCGCCGCATAATTACTTTGCTCAGTCAAAATTCAAGAATAAATTCTTTAATTTCTTCTTCGCTCGTAATTATAACAAAAAAGAGGTCAAAAAATCAAGACCTCCCAAAAAGATTTTTGTCAAAGTTAGCTGGTTTTCTCGCCTAAGAAGGCTTCGATGGTCATCTCTTCCTCCTCTCTTAAAATCTTCAGAACCAATTTATCGCCGGGTTGACGTTCCCGAATAAGCTTAGCCAAAGAATTCTCTAAGGTAATTCTTTCTCCATCAATTTCCAAAATTATATCACCCTCTTTCAGTCCCGCTTTCTCGGCTTCAGAACCAGGAACGATAGCTGGGTCTTGAGAGGTATCTCCCCTAACTATCAGGACTCCGTAATCAACTGCCAGACCCCTTTCTTCTTGAATCTCTGGGGTTATTAAAATATATCTTATTCCCAGAAAGGGATAAACAATTTTACCGGTTTCTTTGACCTGTTCAATGTCTCTTTTGGCTTTGTTTATGAGAATGGCAAAACCAATGCTTTGAGCCTCCTGGGCCATGGCTACGTTCACTCCAATCACCTCCCCTCTCAAATTCAAAAGCGGACCTCCTGAATTTCCTTTGTTAATGGCAGCATCGGTCTGGATAACATCTTCCAAGGTTTCAATGATGCCCGCTCCCGAGGCCGTAATCGTCCTTCCCAGACCAGAGATTACTCCCACCGAAACGGTGTTCCGGAATTCCCCCAGGGCATTGCCGATGGCAATGACGGTCTGGCCGATTTGTAAATTTTCAGAATCGCCCAGCTTGACTACCGAAAAGGGCTTTTGAATAAATTCCCCCTCCTCGTCAATTATCTTCTCTTTCTCAACCTTAAGGATGGCTAAATCCTGGAAGGGGTCTCGGGCTAAAACTTTGGCTGGATATTTATTCCCATCATTGGTCAAAACTGTATAATCTGCCTCTTGGTCTATAACAACGTGCCTGTTGGTTAAAATCATGCCTTCTTCAGAAATAACAAAACCGGTTCCCCCGCCAATTTCCTGTTTCTCGGTGCCTTTTTGGCGATACTGGGGAATCTGAAATTCAGGGAAGCCGGGGAGTTCAGGGAAGGGACTTTCATAGTATTGTTCAAAAACAGGCAAATCTTTGGTAATGATAATGCTGACGACGGCCGGCGAAACTTCCTTAACCACCCTGATAATAGCTTCTTCTTGGGAGGTCTGGGGAGTATATGCTGGGGGTTGAACTTGCTCTCCATTAGTACCAGCGGATGGCTGAGAAAGTTCGGTCGTCTGAGGAGATGGTTTAATTTCAGGAAAAACTCTGAGATAATTGTTCACCTCTCTCGCAGCCCCTTTCAATCCCTGCCAGAGTTCATTGCCATAAATACTGCCAGCAAAAATCCCCAAACAAAAAATAACCAACAGAACCCCGATTAACAAGGGCTTCTTTAATTTTTGGAACTTTGTTTTAATCGTCTTTGTCATAATGGTTGAATTTGTATTGGAAAATTTCTTTTCTGATGGGACCTTTAAATTTCATATGAAGTTCGGCAAAAGTATATTTAAGGCCCGTTCTTACCCAGCCCTCTTTTTTAATTCTTCTCAAAGAAACAAAAATTCTGCTGGATTTTATCATGCCGAACTTCCCTATCTTGGAAGCTCTCTGAACATAGTGGTGGTCTTCAGCTATCTTTATTTTCTCATCAAATCCCCCTATTTTTTGATGGAGCCATTTCTTGACCAGAATCCCCATGGCTCCGTGAGCCCACTTATCTTCCAGAACCTTGAGAGGATAGTTGTAAAAAAAATTAAAGACAATCTTGGGACCTCTTTTTTCAGATAAAGGGATTATGGGAAAGGTGGCAATATCTAATCTTCTTTCTCTAAACTCCTTTATGGTTTTTTCCAAAAAACCTTTTGGCAGAATCACATCAGCGTCCAAAAACAAAAGTAAATCCCCTTCTGTCTCCCTGACTCCCTGATTTCTTCCTTTAGCTGGCAAGCCTCCTTCAACAACTTTACCACCAAAAGCTCTGGCTATCTCTCTGGTTCTGTCTTGAGAGCCGGCATCAGCCACAACAATTTCAAAATCATTGCCCCCCCTTCTTTGTTTTCTCAAACATTCCAGGAGCTGCGGCAAATAGTCCTCCTCATTCAAGGTTGGAATAACAATTGACAGCATATATTTTTTTATTATAGCTAATAATTTAAAAATTTCAATTTCTCTTTTTGGGTGAGACGCCAGACAAGCAAGAATAAAATTAAATAGCAAAGCGGCAGCCAGAGCCAGGAAATCTGAAAGGTTAAAGAAGCCCAAGGAATTTGGGAAAAGAAATTAACGATGGAAATTAAATAGGTTAATAAGAGCCAGGCGGGGAAAGAGAAAATCCAACCCAGGGGCTGTGAAATCATTCCACCAAGCAGAAAAACAAAACCACTTGCCATAAGATAGGGCAGGAGAGGAACAATTAAGACGTTGGTAACCGGACTCACCAGAGAGAGATAACCAAAATTGAAAATTAAAATGGGTAAAGTGAAAACCTGGGCAGAGAAAGTCATACCGAGAAGATTAGACAGATTGAAAGTTTTGAGAAATTTTATTCTCTGGAATAAACTTTGGAAAAAAGGCATCAAATAAATTATGCCCAAGGTAGCCAGAAAAGAAAGCTGGAAACCCACGCTGTCTCTTAAAAGCAAGGGGTTAAAACTGAGCATGCCAGCAGCGGCCAAAACCAACGTATTCGGGGCTGCTTTTTGCCTGCCAATTTTTTGACAGAATAAAAAAGTTGAACCCATTATGCCGGCCCTGATGGCTGAGGGTTGGGCTCCTGTCATTAAAATGAAAAGCCAGAGCAAAATTACGGCAAACCAAAACGCCTGGCCCCGATAAAGCCCCAAAACTATTCCCAGCCAAATCAAAATCCCCGATAAAATAACAATGTGCATTCCCGAGATGGCGGTGATGTGTCTGACACCTGTCACGTTTAACTTTTCTTTCCATTCCGATGAGATTTTTTGTTTATCGCCCAAAACAATGGCTGCCAGAATTGAGGACTGGGGCGGCGATAAATTCTGATAAACAACCTCTCTCAATTTCTGTTTGAAAGCGGAAAGTTTTCCTCCGATTACTGGAGTTCTCGTTTCTTCAGTTTGGTAAGAAAGGGGCGGAGGACTGTCCTCAGCTGGCTTGACAGTTTGGGTTCTTAGGATGCCCGAAGCCAAAATTATCAAGCAAATCCCAAAAACAATTACGGCTTTTTGCCTAAAAAACAAAATGCTGTAAAAAGCACCCAGAATAAAGAGTTCGTAAATGATAAGCTGGGGAACATTGAAAAACGAGGAAATAAAAATCCCTCCGATAAAAGAGAGCAAAAAATAGAGGAAGATTTTAGAAGGGGTCATAGTTAAGCGGCTAAGCTTAAAACTCCTTTTACTCCCAAAAATACCGCAAAACCGAGAAGAAGTAAAAAAGGTAAGGTCATAAATAAACTCAAAAAGAGCAAGACACCAACTCCAACATCAAAGATACTCACTATATCAGAGATAAAAATAAAGCCCTTTAAACAAATTAAAGTGGCTATAACAATCACCAGTCCCTGGGGAATACCGGGAACAGAAGCTGAGAGCAAAACAATGGCAGCAACTATATCTAAGATACCCAGAGCTTTAAGCATTATTGGAGGCCGGTGGCGATAACGGTAACTTTTATTTCTCCTTTGTCCAGGGTTTTGTCTTCAGAAACACCAAAAATTATTTTTGTTTTTTTGTCGGCTATTTTTTTAATAAAGTTAGCTACCGAATTTACTTCAAACAAAGCCAGGTCCTCTCCTGCGACATTGAAGAGAACCCCCCTGGCTTTTTTAATGGGAGAATCAAGCAAAGGAGATTGTAAAGCAGAGCTTGCTGCGGCAACCGCTCTGTTTTCCCCTTTGGCTTTGCCAACCCCGAACAAAGCTTTACCCGAATTCCTTAATATCTCTTCCAGGTCGGCAAAGTCCAAGCTGATGATTCCCGGAGAGGAGATTAAATCAGAAATTCCACGGACGGCCTGACCCAAAACCTCATCTATCTTTAAAAAGGCCTCCTCAACCGAGGTGGTTTTACCAATTATTTTAAGAATTCTGTCATTGGAAATGCAAAGCAAGCTGTCCACCTTCTTCTCCAGATTAGTCAATCCCAAATTGGCCAGCTTCTGGCGAAAACTCCCTTCAAAAGAAAAGGGCTTGGTAACTATTGCCACAGTTAAAATCCCTAAATTCTTGGCGAGCTCCGCCAAAATAGGAGTAGCGCTTGTGCCGGTTCCCCCACCAAAACCTGCTGTTAAAAATATCATCTTTGCTCCCTCTAAAATTTCTTTCAACTTTTCTTTACTCTCTTGGGCTGCCTTCTCTCCCAATCGATAGTCCATGCCAGTGCCAAGACCCCCGGTAGTTCTCTCTCCGATTAAAATTTTCTGAGGGGCATCGCTTTGTCTGAGGATTTGAGCATCGGTATTCACCGCAATCAAATCAATTCCTTTTAAGTCGAGAGAGTTTAATCTGGAAATGGTATTGCAGCCTGCTCCCCCGATTCCAATGACTTTAATCTTTGATGTGTTCATGGCGAAAACATCTTAAAAATTTTTTTAAATATTCCTCCTATTCCTTCTCTGTGAGGTCCCTCTCCTCCCTCAATCTCTAAGTCAAAACCTGTCAGCAAAAGTCCTGCACAGGTTGAAAAAGCTGAATCTTCAATCCCGGGAATATCTTTGACTCGCCCCAGGCGACAAGGTAATTTCAATCTCTGCTTGGCGAACTCTACTATTCCTGGCAACTTAGCTCCTCCCCCGGTTAAAACAATGCCCCCCGGCAAAAGATTTTGTTTGGAGGTCTTCTTTAATTCTTTTTGAATTTCAGAAAATATTTCTGAAATCCGAGCCTCAATGATACCTTTTAAAAACTTTGGAGAAAAGGACAGAGATTTTTCCGGGATTTCTATTTTAGATACTCTCTTCTTTCCCTTTGAGGAGGCTAAAGTTCCAAATTCTCTTTTTATTCTTTCGGCCGTGGCAATTTCTGTTCGAAGCCCGATGGCAATATCATTGGTAATATGGGAAGAACCCCAAGGGAAAATGGCAAAATCTATCAGTTTTCCTTCCTCAAAAAAAGCGACTCCAGTGTCGCCTGCCCCAATATCAACCACTCCCGCTCCCAGCTCTTTTTGTTGGGGAGTCAAACAAGCCCTGGCTGAAGCCAGCGAAGAAGGAATTATCCCTCCAATTTCCAGGCCAGCCCCGGTAACCGCCTCCCCTAAACTCTCCAGAACCGGAGAGAAAACACAGATTAAAAGAACCTTAGCTTCAAGCCGAATGCCAGCTAATCCCAAAGGGGTAACTGGAGCCTCTTCCCCATCCACTAAAAATTCTTTAGGAAGAACATCCAAAACTTCTTTGTTTGAAGGCAAATTGAGGGCTCTTGAAGCCTGAAGGACTCTTTGAATATCTTCTTTTGAAATCTTCTGGTCGGCTCGGGAGACCGAAACTAAACCCTGGCTGGGCACAGCATAGAGACGGCTTCCCCCAATGTTTACCAGAACTCCCTTGATTTTCGCAACACCTGATTTTTTGAGATGCTCTTTAGCTACAATGATGGCTTGCGTTACCTCTTGGGGATTAGAAACCTCTCCCTTTCTTACCCCCAGACAGGGAACCTGGGTCTGACCCAAAATAGTAACATCTCCGGTGCCTAAATCCTTTTGACCCGTCATCATCTTAATCGAGCTTGTTCCTATGTCTAAGGCATTGAGGATAATGGATCTTGCCATGGTTAAATTTTTTGAAGATAATGTTTTTCTTTCTCTTTCATCTTCTTTTCCTCTTCCTCTGATTTCTGGTGGTTATAGCCAAGCAGATGCAAAATTCCGTGAATCAGAACTCGTGCCAATTCTTCTTGAAAATTTGAATTAAATTTTTTAGCGTTTTTCTTTACCTCCCTTAAACAAATAACTATCTCTCCCAGACCCTCGCCAAAGGCGAGCACGTCAGTCACTTTGTTTTTCTTTCTATACTTTTTATTCAACTTGCGCATTCTCCCCTCTCCAATAAAAGCAACCGACATATCCCTTTGTTTCTTCTCTCCCCTTAACACCCCCTCAACAATTCTTTTGACAAAATTCTCATCAACTTGACTCGTCGTCAAATTGTTAACTTCAATCATCTTATATTTTACCTAATTTCTTGAGTTTTTCATATTCTTTTCTCTTCTTTTCTCTTCTCAAGGCTGACCTCTTTCTCAATTGACTGCTTTTTCCTCTCTTTTTAAACTGCTTTTTTCTGGCCTCAAGCAAAATTCCGCTTTTCTTAATTTTCTGAGAGAAGCGGCGGACTAAATTTTGGGAAGTTTCCCTACCTTGCCGATTAGCTCTTAATGGCATATTTTAGTTAAACGTTACGTAAAGGGATATCTTTTTGCCAGCCGCCCAAGAGATGTAAATGAATATGAGGGAAATGAGCGGTTTCTCCGACATTAAAAATAAGTTTGTAAGCTCGGTCAGTTTTTTGGTCTTTGGCAATCTTCTTGGCCAGAGAAACAAGTCTCCCCAGCAAAGTTACCTCCTTTTCTGAAAACCTATCTTTCCATTCCAAATGTTTTTTGACTATGAAAAGTAAATGAATAGGAGCTTCAGGCTTGATGTTTTTTATCCCGATAATATCTTCATCTTCGTAAACTACTTCCGAAGGTATTTCTTTCTTGACGATTTTACAAAATAGACAATTGGTCATGTTACTTTCTTTTTCATTTCTCTGATCGCTCTCTTCACGTCAACTGTCTTTTGTCTGCCGGTTGCCATCTCCCGAATAATTATTTTTCCATCCAGAACCTCTTTTTGTCCTAAGATTAAACTATATGACACTTTCAATCTATCAGCTAATCTCAGCTGAGAAGAGAGAGAATCCTTTTCAAAAGCGGTAGCCACTTTAATTTTAGCTTTTCTAAGTTCTTCTAAAAGTTTTAGGGCTTTTCTTTTGGGAAGCTGCCCTATCTGAGCTAAGAAGATTTCAGCCCCAGCAACTTTGCCCACCCCGGCGGACTTTGGCTTCATTAAATTCACCATTCTTTCTATCCCACAGGCTCCTCCGCAGGCTGGGGTTTCTTTTCCTCCTAACATTTTCACCAAACCATCGTATCTGCCACCGCCAACCAGTGTTCCCTGCTCTCTTCCTTCTTTGGTGTCTTCAAAAATCTCAAAAACAGTTTTGGTATAATAATCCAAGCCCCGAACCAGATAAGGATTCAAACTATAGGGCAATTCCAATTCTTCTAAAAACTCTAAAACATTTTTAAAATGGTTATGACATTCTTTGCAAAGATGATCAAGGACGGGGGGACTTGCTCTGGCAACTCTCTGGCATTTCTCCTGTTTACAATCCAGAATTCTCAGGGGGTTTTCCCTTAATCTTCTCTTGCAGTCAATACACAAAGAAGCTCGCCGACTCCTCAAATAACTTACCAAGGCTTTTTTAAAATAGGGACGGCACTGATGGTCACCAATAGAGTTCAACTCAATGATTAAATTGCGGAAGCCCAGGGTTTTTAGAATATTGTAAAAAATCTGAATAATTTGAGCATCAACTACCGGGGCAGTCACTCCCAGAGATTCAAAGCCAAACGAATGAAACTGGCGATATCTTCCGGCCTGGGGCCGCTCATATCGAAAAAAAGGGCCAAGGTGCCAAAGCTTGACTGGTTTTGGTAAACTTTGCATCCCCTGTTGGATATAAGCTCTGACAATTCCTGGCGTTCCTTCCGGTTTCAAGGTCAATTGGTCGCCGCCTCGGGTCCGGAAACTAAACATCTGTCTTTGGACGATATCGGTGGTTAGCCCCGTTCCCTTCTCAAAAAGCTGGGTCGTTTCCAAAATCGGAGTTTCAATCCTTTGAAAGCCATAGAAATCAGCCATGTCTCGACAAACTTTTTCAATCTTCTGAAAATATCTCAGGTCTCCTTCAAGGAGATCACGCATGCCGGTTGGGGTTTGGAACTTCATAAATTGCTACGAAATACGAATTTAATAGGAAGGAGTAGGAATGTAAGCCATGGCTTTGGGAGGCCAGGCTCTTAAGAGAACTCTTCCGACGATATACTCTTTTGACAAAGGTCCCCATCTTCTGGAATCAAAAGAGTGAGCCCTGTTATCTCCTAAAATAAAATATTCGTTCTCACCCAAACTAACCTCTATCTCCCCAAGCCAACCTTGAGAGAGAAGATAATTTGACTCGTCTAAAATCAGTGTTTCACCGAATTTGTCGGTAATTATGACTTGTCCGTGGCGCAACTCTATCTTCTCTTGAGGCAACCCGACAATTCTTTTGATAAATCTTTGGGAGGGGTCTTTGGGATATTTGAAAACAACCACCTCTCCTCTTTGAGGTTCTTTGAAACGATAACTTAACTCGTCAATAATCAAATAATCGCCGTCTTGAAAGTTCGGCTCCATGGAAAGTCCCTTAACGATAAAAGGCTGAAAAACAAAATACCTGATAGGAATAACTATCACCAAAGCCAGAACGACTATTTTGATAACCTCAAATAAAAACGACAATGTTCCTTTCATAATAATTATTTTAACTATCTTTTGATTATACTTAAATTTTTAAATTTATCAAGCAACTGCTACAATAAAGAAACCTATGATTTTAATCGTTGGTCTCGGTAATCCGGGAAGAAAATTTAACAGAACTCGGCACAACATTGGTTTTCGCGTTTTAGACGACCTCTCAAAGGAAAATGATTTCTCTGATTTTAAGTTACTGAAAAAATTTAATTCCTTAATTTCCGAAGGAGAAATTTCTGGCAAAAAAATCCTCTTGGTCAAACCCCAGACCTTTATGAATAAATCAGGGCAGGCGGTAAAACTCTTAATTAAAAATTTAAAATTAAAAATTAAAAATTTATTTGTGGTTCACGATGATATTGACTTGCCTTTGGGAAAAATAAAAATTATTAAAAATCGGGGTTCGGCCGGCCACAAAGGAGTGGAATCAATAATCAGAGAAATGGCAACCAAAAATTTTGTGAGATTCAGAATTGGCATTCAACCCCAAAAAGGGAAACCAAAAAATCCTGAAAATTTTGTCCTCCAAAAATTCTCCAAAAACGAAGAAAAAATTATCAAGAAAGTTATTAAAAAAAGTTGTAATGCTTTAAAAACCGCTCTAACCGAAGGTATCGAAAAATCAATGACAAAATTCAATAAATGAATATGACCAAAAAGACTCCTAAAATTCTAAATCGGAGGGCGTGGGTGGTTGATGTCAATATGGGGTATGGACACCAGAGGACAGCTTTTCCCTTGAAGCACTTGGCTCCCAAAGGAAAAGTTATCAATGCCAATAGTTATCAGGGAATTTCAGAAAAAGATAGAAAAATTTGGGAAGGGTCAAGAAGATTTTATGAATTTATCTCAAGATTTAAAAGAGCCCCCTTTATTGGCGGGCTTGTTTTTTCCGTCTATGATAAGTTTCAGAAAATTCATCCTTTCTATCCTCAAAGAGATCTTTCTGAACCAAATTTTTCTTTAAAACGAATTTGTTCTTTAATTAAAAAAGGCTGGGGTAAAGATTTAATTGAAAAACTAAAAAAGAAAAATCTCCCCCTCATTACCACTTTCTTCATTCCCGCTTTTATGGCTGAAATTCACGGGTATCCCAGGGAGATTTATTGTGTGGTTTGTGATGCTGACATTTCAAGGAGTTGGGCTCCTTTAAATCCCCGAAAGAGTAAAATTAAATATTTTGCTCCCAATCAGAGGGTGGTAAAAAGATTAAAACTTTATGGAGTAAAAAGAGGAAATATCTTTTTAACCGGTTACCCCCTGCCCAAAGAAAACCTTGGCTCAAAAAATACGGGAATTGCCAAGAAAGATTTAGCCCGACGAATCCCAAATCTTGACCTGCGGAGTCAATATCGCTATCGCTACCGCTCTTTGATTAAAAAATATTTAGGGTTTTTGCCCCGAGAATCAGACCATGCCTTAACCATAATGTTTGCGGTGGGGGGAGCGGGAGCTCAAAAAGAAATTGGTATTAAAATTGTAGAAAGTTTAGCTGAAAAAATTAAAGCTGGGGAAATAAAAATAATTTTGGTAGCCGGAATTAAAGAAAAGGTTAGGGATTATTTCTTACAACATCTTAATCACTTAGGATTTAAGAAAAATTTAAAGAAAAATATTGAAATTATTTTTGAGAAAGATATTAAAAGTTATTTCAAAAAATTTAACCAAACTTTGAGAAAAACCGATATTCTATGGACAAAACCAAGTGAGCTTTCTTTCTATACTGGCTTAGGATTACCTATGATTATTGCTCCTCCAATTGGCTCTCAGGAAGATTTTAATAAAGAGTGGTTATTACAGCTTGGTTCAGCCATACCTCAGAAAAATCCAAAATATACCAATGAATGGCTGTTTGACCTTTTAGAGACAGGCTGGTTTGCTGAGGGAGCCATGCAGGGATTTGTAGAAAGTCCAAACCTGGGAACTTTTAATATTGAGAAGGTGGTAGCAGGCAAAATCCGCCTTCCCTTTTAACCCTTTTCTTATATGCTTTGGCTGCCAATTATAATTTTTGCTTATTTTATATTTGCTGTCACTTCTTTAATTGACAAATATCTTTTAACTGGACCACCCAATCCAAAAAGTTATTCATTTTACGTTGGGGTGCTGGGGATTTCAGCTCTGGTTTTAGTTCCCTTTGTTGGTTTTTCGGTTCCTGAAACTTCTCAAATTCTCCTTGCTCTCTCTGGCGGGGCAATTTTCATTTTTGCTTTCTTTTGGTTTTATACTGGTTTGGAAAACTTTGAGGCCTCAAGGATTGTCCCGGCAATTGGAGGAATTTTACCTTTATTTACCTTTGGTTTAGTTTATCTTTTATCAGGGGGACAAGAAATTTTGGGTTTTAAAGAAATTTTTGCTTTTTTCCTGCTTATTTCGGGAAGTGTTTTAATCGCCCTTGAAAGAAAACGGGGCATAACCCTTAGCAGCTTAAAGGTCTCAGTAATTGCTGCTTTTTTCTTCTCTTTGGCCTTTGTTTTTAGTAAATATGTTTATTTGTCTCAACCTTTTTGGTCGGGCTTTATTTGGATGAGAATAGGTGGGTTTTTGGCTGCCTTTTGTTTTCTTTTAACAAAAGTGGTCAGAGAAGAGATTTTCTTGCGAAAGTTCACTTTCCAAAAAAAGACCGGCACTCTTTTCCTTTTTAATCAGGGCATGGGAGCCGGGGCTTTTATTTTGCAAAACTTTGCCATCGCTTTGGTGGGCTTAGCTTATTTACCTTTCATTAACGCTCTGCAAGGTGTTCAGTATGTTTTTTTATTCTTAATCATAATTTTTCTGGCCAGAAAGTTCCCAAGAATTGTTGAAGAAAAATTAACCAAAAAGGTTATCTGGCAAAAGGTTATCAGCATTGCCTTAATTGGCTTGGGTCTGGCTATTTTGTCTTTTTAACATGAAATTGCGAACTCTTAAAATTGTTATTTTGATTATCGTTGCCATCTTTACCCTCTATCTAATTAGCTGGGTTTTGGATTTCAGTAAAGATAAAGAGCTTAAGCTGGGAATAACCTTCAGTCAGTTTTATACCCAAGAGCAATTGGGCTTGGATTGGCAAAAAACTTATTTGGCAATTCTGGAAGATTTAAATCCGAAATATCTCCGGCTGATTGCCTATTGGCAGTATCTTGAACCAAAAGAAGGTCAATTCAATTTCCGAGATTTGGACTGGCAAATTACCCAAGCTCAAGAGAGAGGTAAAGAAATAATTTTAGTTGTTGGTCACCGGGTTCCTCGCTGGCCAGAATGTCATCATCCTTCCTGGACTGAAAAATTATCAACCGAAGAACTTCAAGAGGCAACTTTAGAATTTCTAAGCCAAACCATAAATCACTATAAGGACGCTGAAAGCATTGGAGCCTGGCAAATAGAAAATGAACCTTTATTTTTTCTTTTTGGCAGCTGTCCCAAACCAGACAGGGAATTTTTGAAAAAAGAAATTGCTCTGGTAAAATCTTTAGACCCTAGGCGACTCATTATTATCACTGACAGCGGTGAGTTAAGTTTGTGGTTAAAAACCTCGGGACTCTCTGAAATCTTAGGAACTACTTTGTATCGAACTGTCTGGGGCAAGCCCTTTGGTTATTTTAAACATCTCTATCCCCCAGTTTTTTATACCTTGCGAGCTTGGATGGCCAAGAAATTTTTTGGCACCGAACAAGTCATTATTTCCGAACTCCAGGCAGAACCCTGGGGCAGAGAACATAAATCATTAGCTCAAATACCAATTGAAGAACAGCTGGAACACTTTAGCCCGCGAGATTTACAAAAGAATCTTGAATTTGCCAAAAAAACCGGCGTCACTGAAATCTACCTCTGGGGCGTTGAGTGGTATTTTTGGTTAAAAGAAATCCACAATGACCCCACATTTTGGAACGAGGCAAAAGAAATCTTTAGTAAATGAAAGAGGCCGGAGTGCGATGAGTAAAAATTATCGCTCCGGCCTTAAGGACAAAGGTCAATACCTATCTTCCTTTTCAACTATTAAGGTCCGACTACTAAAGGAACATTTGGATCTGCAAGATGGACTCTCTGAGCATTCTTTTGATCTACATCGATTTTAGCCACTCCTATAGCTGGAAAATCAAAATTGCCTTTAACAACTATGCCTTCGAGAGATAGCCATTCCTTAATAATTATTCCTCTAAAAACCAAGTCACCCTCAATAGTCGCTTTTGTAAGATCTAGCTCATCCTCAATGACTACTCCTTCAAAAATTAGATCGCCCTTAATACTTGCACTGTCGAAGTATAAAGGACCTTTAATGATGACCCCCCTGAAAGCTAAATCACGGTCAATGACCTGGCCCTGAAAAACCACCTCGCCATCAATGATTAGCCCTTCCAAATCTCTTCCTTCCTCAACATCTTTTTCAGCTTCTTCGGAAGTCAAAATCATTGTATTATTCTTTTTTCTCGCCATTTTTCTCTCACCTCCTAATCTTTGATAAAACATACTTGCGATGAATGAGCCTTTCTTGATTCCCCAAAAGTTTAATCCTTACCGTTCTCTTAAAGACCTTGATTACTTCTGCTTCCTGGGGAGAGAGCATTGTCTTGTCTCGGACTTGTACACGATCACCTGTCTCTAAAGAAATCAGTTTTATTTCAGACAATTTGTTACCTCCTTCCAAATTTTTTAAGAACTGATTTTTGACAATATTTTGAGAACTCATATAATATAAAATACTGGAATGGATTTGTCAAATGAGAAGGTGTTGAATAGGGTTTTAATTACAAGTATCACCCCCTACTTTTTAGAGAGGCGGAATTTTTGGTTTGAGGAGAATTTAAATAAGATTTTAAGGGCCAGGAAAACACAAACCTTTTGGCAAGATAATACTCTGTTTCTTGAAAGAAACCAGAAAATAAATTTTTCAGAGATTTTGAGAAAATTGGACGAGCTGGGTTATGAAAAAGTTTTTAAGGTTTCAGAACCGGGAGAATTTTCTCAAAGAGGTGGCATTGTTGATGTTTTTCCCGTAAACTCAAGGTTCAGTGTGCGATTTGAATTTTTGGGGAACAAAATAGAGAACATTGAGAAATTAGCTATTAAAATTGAGGATGAAAAAAGCCAAAAAGAACTTTTAAAAAAGAAATTAAAGTCCCAAAAACTATTTTCTGATTTGAAGGGCTTGAAACCAGGGGACTATTTGGTTCACTTAGACCACGGAGTGGGAAAATTTACGGGCCTGGTGCCGATGGATAGGGATTACTATCTTTTAGCATACGGTGGAGGAGATAAATTATATGTTCCGGTCGGTCTTGAAAGAAAGTTGACCAGATATATTGGTTTTCAAGAGCCCAAACTTTCAAGATTGGGAAGTTCTTTGTGGCAAAGAACCAAAAGAAAAATCAAAGAGGAAGCAGAAAAGTTTGCCAGAGAACTTTTGGCTGTTTTTGCCAAAAAAGAAATCTCTCGCCGTATCCCCTACCCTCAAAAAGAAATCTCTCAAGCTTTGGATGCCACTTTTGAATACTCTTTAACTCCGGACCAAATTGAAGCCTTGAAAGAAATTGCCAGAGATTTGGAAAAAGAGGAACCAATGGATAGAATTGTCTGTGGAGACGTTGGTTTTGGCAAAACCGAGGTAGCCCTTCGAACAGCCGCCAGAGTGGCCGAAAACGGAAGGCAGGTAGCCATGATTTGCCCGACCACCATCTTAGCCTCTCAGCACCTAAGCGTTTTTCAAAAGCGACTAAAAAATCTTCCTTTCAGGGTTGAAATTCTTTCAAGATTACAACCCAAAAATATCCAAAGAAAAATCATCAGAGAGTTAAGGGAAGGAAAAATTGATATTTTAATCGGCACTCACCGGATTCTCTCAAGGGACGTTAAGTTCCGAAACTTAGGTCTTTTGGTTGTTGATGATGAACAAAAATTTGGAGTCCGTCAGAAAGAAAAACTGAGGAAACTAAAACCGAACATTGATATTCTCTCTTTATCAGCCACCCCTATTCCAAGAACTTTGTATATGGCTTTGAGTTCTTTGAAAGATATCAGCTTGATTCGCACGCCGCCCGAAGGAAGAAAGGGAATCAAAACCCACCTGGCGCCCTTCAACAAAGAAATTATTAAAAAGGCAATTGAGATGGAACTTAGAAGAGGTGGACAGATTTATTTTTTACACAATCGTATTGAGACAATTGGAGCTTTCAAAAAATTTTTAGAAAGATTAAAAACAGGAGCTAAAATCGGAATTTTACACGGTAGATTGGAAGAAAAGGAAATGGTCAGGGTGATGGATGATTTCCAAAAAGGAAAATTTGATTTACTCTTAGCAACCACTATTATTGAAAACGGACTTGACCTGCCTAAGGTTAACACTTTAATTGTTGATGCGGCAACCAAGTTGGGATTAAGTCAGTCTTATCAAATCCGAGGCAGAATAGGCAGGTCTTACATCCAAAGTTTTGCTTATTTTTTCTACCCCAAAAAGAAGCTTACTCCTTTAGCCAAAAAACGTCTCCGAGCCTTAAAAAAGGCGGAGGAGCTGGGCTCTGGTTATGGCATTGCTCTGGCTGATTTGGAAATCCGGGGAGCTGGCAATGTCTTGGGCAAAGAACAATCAGGAAATATCAACAGAGTCGGCTTGAATTTATATTGCCAAATGCTCTCCCAAGCTGTTGAGAGATTGAAACCGAGCTATCTTTAAAAATTTACTGATTTTCTTTACACTTAAGCAATGGAGATA
>JAUWYS010000051.1 GCA_030615715.1 bacterium | reverse complement strand
GGGACTTGAACCCACGACTTGCTGTTTACGGGACAGCTACTCTACCTCTGAGTTACCCCGGCAAAATTTAGGCGGGCTGCTCTACCGACTGAGCTACGCTGGCATGAGCGGGATACCAGGATCGAACTGGCGTTTCTTCCTTGGGAAGGAAGTGTACTACCACTGTACTAATCCCGCCTTATCTGATTTTTAATTTTCTTACTATCCACCAAATTATCGTTCCCCCCATTAGAACTAAAATTATTATCCAATAAGGAAATTTCTTTTCTAAAAAATCTTTCTCTTCAATCTCTTCTTCCTCCTTTGCTTCCCCTTCAACCACCGAGAAAGCAACAACTTTTTCCCCCTCTTTTTGAAGATTCAGGTCTTCGCGAGCCACCTTTTCCATATAGTCACCGCTTTGGGCTTTTGAGAGCTTGCTGATTGATTCTTCTCTTCCCTCTTGTGATTTTTGGAGTTCTCCTTGAATGTTGGCTAATTCTCTTTGCAATTTAGCTCTTTCCTGGCCTATTTTCAAGTTCAAGGTTATCAGGAAAATCAGAAGTATCCCAGCCAGCACCACCAGAAATATTGAAAATACTCCTTTCCACCGCCGTGGCTGCCGAAAAACCCTTTTCTTTTTGAATCTATTTTTAAATCTCCGAGAAAATGTTATCATAGAGTAATGCGAGCTAAAGTTTTATTTAAGGTTTTTTGGATAATAGTTGTGGCAATGATTATGGTCAGTATGGTCTTCTGGTTGGTAGCCCCTCTTTTTTAGGTTAACAAATTTTTAGATTTTCTCAACCCCTAAATTGTTTTTTTATGGAGAGCCAAATTATTTTTGGCTCTTTTGATTTAAGAAAGAGGGAGATGACAAGATAAAACCCCGCCCCCACAAGTAGTGCCAAGAGAGCCTGAAAGAAAACCCCAAGAAATGTCTCCAAATCAAGAAAAATCTCGGAGATTCGCAAGCAGCCAAAGACCAAGGTGGCCATTAACAGAGTGGCAGCAAGAATTTTTTTCAGCCCCTGACCGAAAGACGGATGAAGGGTGATTTTTTTGAATTTTCTTTTTAGGAAAATAAAAAGGAGAAGAAATTGAAAAATGGAAGATAAAGAGAGAGCCAAAGGTAAGCCGAGAACGGAAATGTTCTTGACCTGAGATAAATTGAGAGTCCTGGCTATAAAGTTTTCAAAAATGTTTGAGGTTCGGAGCATCCTGACAAAGAGAAAACAGAGAGCAATGTTTAAAATCATAGCTAGAATAGCGATTTTGACCGGAGTTTTGGTATCCTGCTGAGAAAAGAAGGTTCTGGTCAAAAGAGGAATGAGAGCCGCGGCAAAAAGCGCCAAGACAAATATTCCCAGGGCGCCCGAGGTTAATTGAGTTTCCCACCAGCTGAATTTCCCTTGACCCAAAATCGGCGTCCCCAAAATTATTCGGACAATCTGCTCTCTTAAAAGAAAAGTTAAAAAGCTCAAGGGAACTATCAAAAAAAGAATTCTTGAAAAAATATCAGAGAATTCTTTCAAAAAATCCTCTTTTTTTCTCTGAGCCCAGGCTCTGGCTAAGGCGGGAAAGGTGGCGGTGGCGAAGGAAATGCCAATCAGCCCTATGGGTACTCCCTGAAGATTGTTGGCGAAGTTGAAAACGGTCAAGGAGCCGGGAACCAGGGTGGAAGCAATGGCAGTGATAACTATTAAATTTACGTGGAAGCTGGCTGAGCCAAGAATTCGGGGGAGCATTAATCTAAAAATTTTTTGAAGACCGGGGTGCCTGAAATTGAAAGAGGGTCTAAATCGGAAGCCAGATTTTAAAGCAGGGAGAATCTGTAAGATTAGATGAAAAAAAGCCCCCAAAATAACCCCCAGAGCCAATCCCTTCAAACCAAAAACGGGAACTAAAAATAAGATTCCAGCAATAATTCCGATGTTGTAAAAAATCGGAGCCAGAGCCAGGGCAAAAAACAAATT
>JAUWYS010000032.1 GCA_030615715.1 bacterium | reverse complement strand
AAATTGAATACATTGGCAGAGATGAAAATGTAGATCCTAAGAAAATTACCGAAGAAATGATAGATTTTCTTAAGAATCTTGGCTGCGGAAAAATAAAGAGCAATTATGTAGGTTACCCTTTTCAATTACTATTTCCAAGCGAAGTAAATCTTGACAAGAAGTAACTCCCCACCAACCAGGTTCTAATATCGTCCGTCACTCGGAGCGAGGTAGCCGCTCTTTTATTTTTGGGTAAAATTGAGTATACTGGAAAAAGATTTATGAAATCTAAGGAAATTAGGAAAAAGTTTTTAGATTTTTTTGAAAAAAAAGGACACAAGATTGTGCCATCAAGCCCGATTTTATCTACTGACCCGACTGTTTTGTTTACTACGGCTGGGATGCAGCAATTTAAAAAATATTTCTTGGGAGAAAAATCTCCTTTCGGAAAGAGAACTGTTTCCTGTCAAAAGTGTTTCCGGACTTCGGACATTGATGAGGTAGGGAATGAGAGCCATTTAACTTTTTTGGAAATGTTAGGAAATTTTAGTTTTGGCGATTATTTTAAAGAAGAAACCATTGAATGGGCCTTAGAGTTCCTGACTAAAGTTTGTAAAATCCCAAGCTCTAAACTCTGGTTCGGCTATTTTAAGGGAGACAGCGACGTTCCCGAGGATAAAGAATCTTTGGAAATTTTACAAAAGTCAGGCATTCCCAAGGATAGAATTTATGGCTTTGGCAGAGAAGATAATTTCTGGGGGCCGACAGGTGAGGAAGGTCCTTGCGGACCAACCAGTGAGATTCATTATGATTTAACCGGTAAACCTTGCTCTGAAGGAAAAAAATGTATTCCCAATTGTGATTGCGGAAGATTTGTGGAGGTTTGGAATCTGGTTTTCAATGAATATTATCAGGACAGGGACAAGAAATTAACTCCCCTAAAACAACAAGGAGTGGATACGGGCATGGGGCTTGAGAGATTGGCTATGGTTTTACAGGGCAAATCATCGGTTTTTGAAACTGATTTGTTTGAACCCATTATCAAAGAAATAGAAAAACAATCCTCTCAATCTCGGGCTGATAACCCCAAAGCTTTTCGGATTATGGCTGACCATATCAAGGGAGCGGTTTTTTTGGCAAGCGAAGGAGTTGTCCCTTCCAATTTAGAGCAAGGTTATGCTTTAAGGAGGATTTTAAGGCGGGCTATCAGGTTCGGAAAACTCTTAAATTTACCAAAGAATTCTTTAATTCCTATAGCTCAAAAAGCAATAACCATTTATCAGGATATTTATCCCAAGGTCAAAGCTCAAGAGACAGATATCTTAACTATTCTTCAAAAAGAAGAAGAAAAATTTGAGAAAACTTTGGAAAAAGGCCTGAAATTTTTACAAAAAAACATTGAAGCTTTTAAGCAGTTTAATGAGGCTGCAGTAAAAGAATACGGCCAAGAGCTACCATTTAAAGGTGGATTCGCTTTTTATATGTACGAAACCTATGGATTCCCCGCAGATTTGACCTTGGAGGAATTAAAGAAGTATCCGGAGATCAGTAAAAGGTTAAACGAGAAAGAATACTGGACTCATTTTAAGAAAAGATTAAAAGAACACCAGGAGATTTCCCGGGCTGGGGTTGAGAAAAAATTCGGGGGAGTAGGCAAAGAAGTCACTCATGAAGCCGCCAAGCTCCATACGGCCACTCACTTACTCCACCAGGCCTTGAGAGAGGTTTTGGGTGAGCACGTTAAACAGATGGGTTCTGATATTACCCCACAGCGACTCCGTTTTGATTTTTCCCATCCAGCCAAACTTACTGAAGACGAACTGAAAAAAGTAGAAGATTTAGTTAATCAGAAGATAGAAGAGGACCTTGTGGTAAAAATGGAGGAAATGTCCTATGCCAGAGCCTTAGAATCAGGAGCTTTAGCTTTTTTCAAAGAAAAATACCCGGAGAAGGTGACTGTTTATGCTATCAACGGTTGGTCAAGGGAAATTTGTGCCGGTCCCCACGTGAATCATACCGGGGAATTGGGACAGTTTGAAATCACCAAAGAAGAATCTTCCGGGGCAGGCACAAGAAGAATCCGAGCAGTTTTAAAATAACTATTTTGTGATATAATTAAGATGAAGTTTTTGAGATTTTTTAGACAAAGAAAACAAAAGGACTTTTTAGTTTTGGATTTTGGGACAAGCTCTGTTAAGGGTTTAATTTTTGAAAAGAGAGCGAAAGTAAATCTCATCAAAAAATTCTCTATCAAAGAGATAGAGAAATTTGGGGTTCTCAGTGCAGCCGATTTTGATTTGGCTATCATAAAGAAAGCGACCCAAAAAGTTATTAATGAGTTGGAAGTCCAAGAGCGGGTTTGGGAAATGCCAATCCTGGTTGGCTTCTCTCCCAAAATTTTAAAGGCAAGGATAATTAAAGTTCCTTTTAGAAGAAAAAATAAGGGGCAGAAGATAACCAGGGAAGAGGAGCAAAGAATTTACCGTTCTGTTTTAAAAAAGGCAGAAAAACAAGTTGCTGACCAGTTTCAAAAAGAATTTGGGATAATCCCTCAAGATTTAGAGATTTTGAAGAAAGAAGTTTTAGAGAATAAGATTTCTGGCTATGACGTCCGTTCTCTGTTGGGGCAGACGGGAGAGAATTTAGATTTTAAAGTATTGGTTGTTCTGGGATTGAGAGATAAACTCAAGATTTTTCAGCAGTTAAAATCCTTTTTGGGTGCAAAGGATATTAATCTTTTCCACGAGATTGAGGGTTTGGTTTCTGTTGCGGCAACGAACAAGAAGCTGGCCGGAATTTTCCTTGACATAGGCAAGGAATTTACCCAGATTTTCTCAGTAAAGAAAGGGGTGGAATGGTTAGAAGAGTTTCCGACGGGGGGAGCTATTTTTACCAGAGAGATTTGCCAGAACCTGGGTTTGACCGAAAAAGAAGGGGAGGATTTGAAGCGGCGATTTTTTAAAAATCAATTAAGTGGAGGGGTTCGTCAGAGAATAGAGAATCTTGTTTCTGAAACCTCAAAGATTTGGTTCTCTCAACTGAAAGAAAAACTCAGAAAGAAAGCCAAACTTTACTCTCCTTTTCCCAATACCTTTTATCTGATGGGTGGAGGAAGTCTTTTTCCTGACCTAAAAAAGGTCTTGGGGGAAGAAAATTTTAGAGACCTTCCCTTGCCCCAAGTTGTTAAAGTAAATTTTCTTAGGGTCGAAGATTTACCCTTGGAGGTTCAAAGCTCGGGTTCCCTGGGAGCTCAAGCTCTCCCTTCAATTTTATTAACATTTTCTAAATATGCCAAAAAAGATTATTGATATCTCACCTCCTCTCGGAGCAAAACCTCAACAAGCAAAACCCCCCAAAATAAAAGTTGAGAAAAAAAGAGAAAAAAGAGAAAAGAAACCCTGGCTTTCTCTCCGGTGGAAGATTCTTGTAATTTTTCTGATTATTTTTGGTGGGATAATTTTTATGACCACTCAATCCAGATTAGCTTTGAAAATTCAGCCCTACTTAGAACCTCTGAGCTTTGAAGAGACCTTTGAGGTAAGAGTAGAAGCTGAGGGCATAGACATTGCAGAGAAAATTATCCCAGGAAGATTTTTTGAGGAGGCTCTTGAAAAATGGGGGCAATTTAGAAGTACCGGCGTATCTCAAGAGACCGGGAAAGCCCAAGGAGAGATTCGGGTTTACAATAGCCACAGCCCACCCACCCCCATAACTTTAAGGGCCGGCACCCGCTTTCTTTCTTCTGATAACGGAAAGATTTTCCGTTCGCCAGAAAGGATATACCTTCCCTCAGCCAAAATTAGTCAGGGAAAAGTTGTACCAAGTCCGGTTGAAGTCAACGTGGAAGCTCAAGAAACGGGAGAAGATTATAACATAGGACCCTCCAAATTTTCCCTGCCTGGCTTGTCCGGAAATCCCCTGTATTACACTATTTACGCTGAATCCCAATCTCCCATGACCGGCGGTTTTGTCGAAGAGGTAAAAATTGTCAGTAGCCAGGACATAGCAAATGCCCAAGATTCATTACTGAGAACCCTTTTC
>JAUWYS010000046.1 GCA_030615715.1 bacterium | reverse complement strand
TTAAAATATCAGAAGATAAAAGATAAATAATCCGACCTCCAAAAAAAGATAGAAGAGGTTAGCCGCTTATTGAAAAAAGACGAAATTGAGGAAAAGAAGGAAGAAACAGAAATTGAAAAGAGAAAAAAAGAGGAGTTTTTGCAAAAACTCCGCCAGGAAGAAGAAAAAAGAAGGAAAGAGGTAGAAAGATTAAAGAAAGAGGAAGAAGAAAAGGAAAAACTAAGAGAAGAGGGAAGAGAAAAGGAAGAAATTGAGGAAAAGAGAAGAAAAGAAATAGAAAGATTAAAATTGGAGGAGAAGCAAAGACTGGGAAAAACCAGAGCTGAATTTTTGGCAGAGAAAGAAAGTAAAGAAATAGAGAAAGAAAAATTGGAAAGAGAGAAAATAAAAGAAAGATTATCAGAAATTCAAAAAAGAGAAGAAGCAGAAAGAAAAAAATTCTTAGAAAGAGTTCAAGGTGAAAAGAAAGAAATAAAAGAGGTTCAAAAACCAGTAAAAGAAATTGAAGAACCTGCTGTTCCTTTCCGGCCAACCGAGATTTTCCGTCCTCTTCCTCAAAAACCCTCTCTGGGAGAGAAATTCTGGGCCAGGTTTATAATTTTTTTCGTAATTTTGGCGATCTTAGCTGCAATTTCTACCTTCTGGTATTGGTTCCTCTTTATCAGAAAACCACCGCTCGAACCTGCCCCTCCTCCCCAAAAAGAAATTATTGTTGTCCCGGAAATAGCTATTCCCGAATCTTTAATCTCGGTTGAAATAATTCGAACTTTCGAGATTACGAAATCAGAAGAAACTCTCATCTACCTTTCTCAGATTCTTAAAGAAGACTTAGGGGAAGACCAGTTTACTAGAATTATAATAAAAGATTTAACTAAGAAAAAAGTCCCCGGCCTGAAAGAATTTTTGGATACTTTCCAAGCCAAAACTCCAGAAGATTTTTATCAAAAGTTAAGCGATGAGTTCACTTTGTTTATTTATTCCCAAAAAGAAGGCAACAGATTGGGCCTGGTGACGAAAATAGAGACAAAAGAAGGACTGCCAGAAATACTAAGATTCTGGGAAGACACAATGGAAACAGACCTATCAAGTTTTTTCGCTTTCCTGGGCAAAGATAAACCAGCTCTTAAAGATTACTTTACCAGAACCGCTTACCATCAGGGAGTTATTCGCTGCCAGACTTTTACTGAGGAAGATTTTGAAGCTTGTTATTTAATAACAGATAATTACTTCATTTTCACAAGCTCTTTGGAAAGTATGAAAAAAACAATTGATAGGGTTCCTTAATTATGTTTAGAAAAAAACTTTTTATTAAAAAAATAAAAGAAAAATTGGAAAAGGAAAGGACCTTAATTGAGGAACAGCTTCAAAGTTTTGCCAAAAAAGATAAAAAACTAGCCGGAGATTGGGAGACTCGTTTCCCAAAATTCAATGGGGGTAATTTGGAAGAGGCAGCAGATGAAGTCGAGGAATACGAATCCTTGCTCCCGATTGAATTCAGTCTTGAAAATAGACTTAGAGATATTAATCTTGCTTTGGAGAAAATAAAAAAAAGGAGATATGGAAAGTGCGAAAAGTGCGAAAAGGAAATCCCCCGAGAGCGCCTCAAGGTCTGTCCTGAGGCCAGATTTTGTCTAAAATGCCAAAAAAGATAAAAAAAAGAGCCCTAAAACGGCTTTCTAATCTTTTACTAATTATAGTAATTTAACTAATTTCTTTACCAGGCAAAAGGATTTCTGGCGCCGTGGACTCCAAAATGAAGATGGCAACCGGTTCTACCTATAGTATAACCGGTATTCCCAATATTGCCAATAATCTGGCCCTGAGAAACCTCCTCCCCTGGACTGACTAAAATCCTGGAAAGATGAGCATAAAAAGTAACTACTTTATTAGGATGTAAGATTCGGATAAATTTCCCAGCAGTCCGGTCATAACCAGTCTTCTGAACTTTTCCACCGGCTGCAGCATAAACTGGCCCACCGCATGTTCCATTGCCGAGGTCTACGGCATTATACCAATGGCGCCCCTGAGTAATTTTGTATGAAGAGGGAACGGGATAAAGAAAATAGCTTGAAGCCAGAGGAACCTCTGAGGAAATTTGTCCTGTTGCTGCCTGTTTTATTGAAACCTGAGGCATTACTCCATCAGGAATAATTAAAATATCCCCAATAAAGATATCCCCTTCTTCTGGAAGACTATTGAAAGCAATAATTTTATCAACATCTCCCTTATACCTTTTGGCAATTTCAGCTGTGGTATCTCCATCCTTAACGTGATGAATCACTCCGGATAAGGGTAAAATAATAAGGGTCTGGCCAGGTTTAATCGTTGATTTTTGACTTAAATCATTTGCCCAGAGCAAGCTATTAAGAGAAATGTCAAAATGAG
>JAUWYS010000038.1 GCA_030615715.1 bacterium | reverse complement strand
CGGCTATATAGAGATTAGAATGCTTTCTGGAGTTTACTGATTATTGGCCTTAAATTTCCTGCATTATCTTTTCAAGATTGTGCCAGGTTTTTTTTATTCGGTGGTCGGTAATTCTGTCCTGGGGGAAATTGTAAGTCCTTATTTTTTCGGCTCGTTGGGCTCGGCCAATTTGGGATTTTCTTTCCTGTGCTCTGGCACTTTCCGCCTTCTCTTGCTCTTTGGCAAAGAGTTTAGCCGCCAGAATTTCCAGGGCAGCTTTTTTATTTTCGGCAAGATTCCTTGAGGTTTGGGAAGCAACAGAAATTCCGGTTGGCAAATGGATAATCCGAATCGCCGTCTGGCGCTTGTTGACGTATTGCCCCCCGGGGCCTGAAGCCTTGAAGGTTTCCGTTCTTATATCCCGAGGGTTGAGCTTAACTTGAGTTTTTTGGGGTTGGGGCAAGACAGCCACCGAAACGGTTGAGGTGTGAATTCGGTTTGCTTTTTCTGTTTTGGGTATTCTCTGAACTCGATGGACGCCTCCCTCATATTTCATTTTTGAGAGAACTTGACCATTTCTGAGACTGAAGATGATTTGTTTAAAACCACCCATTTCTGAAATGCTTGAATCCAAAATCTTCTGTTGCCAGCCCTGGGAAGCACCATATTTTGAATACATCTTAAACAAGTCCTTAGCAAAAAGAGCGGCTTCTTCTCCGCCGGCTCCGGCTCTTATTTCAATGATAAGTGAGTCCATATTTAGTCAACAGATTTATTTTTCATCTCCGCTTTTTTGGCCAGCCGCTTTTTGAATTTTTCTACTCTTCCTGCGACATCAATTAATTTCTCTTTACCGGTGTAAAAGGGATGGCACTTAAAACAGATTTCTGTTTCAATAGATTCTTTGGTGGAACCAATTTCAAAATTGTGGCCACAAGCGCAGTGGACTTTTGTTTTGGGATAATATTTGGGATGAATATCTTTTTTCATGTTTTAGCATTATATCTTAATTCTCTTGAAAAATCAAGAGAGATATTGTAAGATATTAAAATATGGACACTAAAAAGACCAAAAGAGAAACAAAGAAAAATGATTTTGGGATTGACGTTGAAGAAATGATGGTAGCGGGGGTTCATTTGGGCCATCGGATTTCCAGGCTTCATCCCAAGATGGCGGAGAATATTTTGGGGGTAAGAAATACCGTCCATATCATTGATTTACAAAAAACAGCTCAACAGCTGACGGAGGCCCTCAAGTTTATTTCAGGGGTTTTAGAGAAAAAAGGGGAGCTGCTTTTGGTTGGAACAAAAATTCCCCTCAAGAGTTTGGTCCGTAAGATAGCCCAGGATTGTCATCTTCCCTATGTTACTGAAAGATGGTTGGGGGGAACTTTTACCAACTTCAAAATAATCGCTGAAAGAATAAAATATTTTAAAGACCTTGCAAAAAAGCAGAAAGAAGGAGAATTGGAAAAGTATACCAAAAAAGAAAGGATGGAAATTGACAAGGAACTGGAGGATCTCGGTCAAAAATTCGGAGGAATAAAGGACATAGAAAAAATTCCCCAGGCAGTGTTCATTTGCGACATCAACAAAGATAAGATTGCTTTAAGGGAAGCCAGGGCGAAGAAGGTCAAGGTGGTGGCCATAGTGGATACCAATGTTGACCCCAACTTGGTTGATTATCCGATTGCCGCCAATGATGATGCCATCTCCTCAGTAAAATATATTTTGGAAAAGGTTGCTCAAGTAGTAAAAAAAGCTAAAAAGAAATAAATTATGGTTTCTATTGAGCGAATAAGACAACTTAGAGAAGCCACCGGGATTTCCATGATGGATTGTAAGGGAGCCCTGGAAGAAGCGAAGGGGGATATTGAGAAGGCAAAGAAGATTTTAAGAGAGAAAGGTAAAGAGATTATCAAGGGAAAAGAAGGAAAAGAAATCTCCCAGGGAATGGTGGCAAGTTACGTCCACCCCGGCTCAAAACTCGGGGTGTTGGTTGAGCTTCATTCAGAGACCGACTTTGTTGCGAATGGAGAAGAATTTAAAAAATTAGCCCACGAGCTCTGTTTGCAGATAGCAGCCTCAAGACCTTTGTTTCTGAAAATGGAGGATATTCCCCAGGACTTTTTGGATGGAGAAAAAAAGATTTATCAAAAACAATTTGCCAGCTCCGGCAAGCCCCAAAAAGTAATTGACCAGATTGTTGAAGGGAAACTGGAAAAATATAAAAAGGAAATTTCTTTATGGTCGCAGCCCTGGGTAAAAGATGAGACAAAAACGATAGGGGAGTTGATTGAGGAGTATGTGGCGAAGCTCGGGGAAAAAATAGAAGTGGCAAAGTTTGTTAGGTACGAGATTTGATCGCTCGCTAACCCAACATTTTTTCAGCGCCCCCACCCTCCCGCACGCCATGCTGAAAAAATGTTGGTTAGCTCGCGCTTATTAGCATGTTTGAACTAACTGCAAAAATAATTTTAATTGGTGGTCTCTTGGGAACGGGTTTTATGATATTGCGGAAGATTCCGGTTTTGAGAGAGTTGGCTGAAGTTGGCGTAAAGTTTCCTGAGAGAGAGGGCGAGATTTTAAACTTAAGCAAGATTTCCTCAAAAACAACCTCTTTTTTGGCTGAGCTTCGGTCAAAATTTAAAGATTTGAAGAAAAAAAGAAAAGAGAAAGAAAAAGAGGTTGAGTTCTCTGATGATTATTGGGAAAAAATAAGAAGAGGATAGGATGATGCCAGCGTAGCTCAGTGGGAGAGCAACAGTTTTGTAAACTGTAGGTCGTCGGTTCGAATCCGACCGCTGGCTCTGACTTGACATTAGGAATTAACCGAGTAAGATTAAAAGGTGATATGTTCTTTTCAACTGAATATTAATGAAGAAGAACATTTGGTTCTTCTGAGTTGCTCCGAATCTATTTTTTTTTGAGAGTTTGATCCTGGCTCAGGATGAATGCTGGCGGTGTGGATAAGGCATGCAAGTCGTACGGTCCCCCACCAAATTTTGGTGAGGGATAGTGGCGAACGGGTTAGTAACACGTAGATACCTACCCTC
>JAUWYS010000042.1 GCA_030615715.1 bacterium | reverse complement strand
CCTTTTATCAAAGAACCGTGTCAATAGCCAACAAAAAATACAGGGGTTGAACCCCTGTATTTTATCCGATATGGCTGCGGGGCTAGGATTCGAACCTAGATCACGAGAGCCAGAATCTCGGGTGCGACCATTACACCACCCCGCAATTTTAAACTTTCAAATATTTGCGGACGGCCAGGAGAAAGGAAGTAACCCCCAAGCCAAAGGCAAAAACAAGTTGGATTGAAAGCAAGAAAAGGAAATTTTTTTGAAAAAAAGTTAAAAAGTTAAAATCCAAAAGCCAGGTTTGTAATTTTGAATTTAAGAAACTTAAGCCGGCAAAAAAGATTAAACTGGCTATACCAACAGCCAAAACCGCATAGATGATACTTTGAACCAAAAAGGGGGCCCGGATAAACCAATTTGAAGCACCAACCAACCTCATGGTGGCAATTTCGTCTCTTGAAGTGAAAATGGTTAATTTGACGGTATTGAAGGTGATAAGAATGACCAGAATTCCCAAGATTAAGCTTAAGACAATGCCAGCTGTTTTAACATTGTTGATTATAGAAAAGAGCCGAACAATTACTTTTCTGTTCTGATAATAAGAAACTTTCTCAACCAAATTTTTAAAGGGACCTTCCACCAGGTAGTTGGAAATTTGAGCATAAAAGGCAGGGTCTTTTGTCCTGATGTTTAAAGAAGCTAGAAAGGGATTCTCCCCTACTTCCTCAAGAGCCTCGAGATAAAGTGGATCATCCTGGTGTTTCTGGAGGAAAATTTCTTGAGCTTGAGTCCTGGAAACGTATCGGATGTCCTCTATGGCTGTTGAAAATTTATAAAGTCCCTGTTTAACTTCTAAAATGTTGTCTTCGGAAGTGTCTTTTTTGAAATAAACCGATATGTCAACTTTCTTTTGAGCTTCGGCAATTAAAAATTCACTCAAGCCCTGAAAAAGAAAAAGGGAAATGACAACCAAGACAGCCACTGTCATAATAAAGATTACCTGGGAACTCAAGCCCTTATGGCGTAAAAATCCCTGCCAACCAAATTTGAGAACTCGTTTTAAATTTGTGAACATAGTTTTACAGAGGACAGTCCTCTGTTATCTTAGAGGATGAATTTTCCCTGGGGGTCGTCGCGGATTATTCTTCCCTCCTCCAGGGTAATCACTCTCTTTCCCAAACCATCAATGACTTCTTTGTTATGGGCGGCTAAAATTATGGTGGTGCCCAGCCGATGAATTTTTTTAAAAAGATTGATAATCTCAAAAGTGTTGTAAAGGTCTAAGTTGCCAGTTGGTTCATCAGCCACGATAACTTCCGGACGGTGGCAGAGGGCACGGGCGATGGCTAATCTTTGCTTCTCTCCCCCAGAAAGCTCCATTGGGAAATTGGCAGCCCTCTCGGTCAAGCCCACTATCTCTAAAATCTGAGGAACATCCCTTTGAATATCTCTGTCAGAAGCTCCGATAACCTGCATGACATAAGCAACGTTTTCAGCAACTGTTTTTAAGGGAAGAAGTTTATAATCCTGGTGGACCACTCCGATTTTTCTCCTGAGTTTCTGGAGGTCTTTTTGGTTTTGTTGGATGTTTTTTCCCTTGAAAAAAATTTCGCCCTGAGTTGGTTTTTCTTCTCCAATGAGTAATCGGATTAAGGTGGTCTTGCCTGACCCGGACCTGCCAGCAATGGAAACGAATTCTCCTTTTTGAACTTGAAAAGAAACGTCTTGTAATGCAACAATCGGTTTTCTGCTTGACTGATAAATTTTAGTGACGGTTCTAAATGAAATCATGTAGTTTAGCTTCTTCTTCAATAAATTTATCCAAATTTCCTTCAAGAACTCCTTCTACATCGGAGGTTTCAACGCCGGTGCGGTGGTCTTTGACGAGTTGGTAGGGGTGGAAAACATAAGAACGTATTTGATTGCCAAATTCAGCAGCAACTCTCTTTCCTTTGATTTTTTCGAGCTCTTGCTGTTTTTCTCGTTGGCGGAGGTCAAACAATTTGGCGATTAAAATCTGAAGGGCCCTTTTTCTGTTTTCTCCCTGCAATCTCTCTGCCTGACAAGCCACTTGAAGGCCACTTGGTAAATGGGTAATTCTGACAGCTGATTCCCTTCGATTGACATATTGACCTCCGGGCCCTGAAGCTCGGAAGGTCTCTGTCTTGAGGTCTTCTGGCCTGAGGGTGATTTCGGCTTCCTCTGGTGTTTTGAGCTCCGGAATTATCTCAACCTTACTGAAAGAGGTATGGCGAAGTCCTTTGGCTGAAAAGGGAGAGATGCGAACCAGCCTATGAACGCCGGTTTCTCTCCTTAAGATTCCGTAAGCCCTCTTCCCTTTTATTTCCATGGTGATTGATTTAAGGCCGATTCTTCCTTCAGGCCCCCCGCCCTCGGTGAAATTTTGGTCTAAAATTTTTATCCTGAATCCTTTTTTTGAACAATATCTCTGATACATTCCCGCAAGTAAGGTTGTCCAGTCTTCGGCATCTCTGCCGCCAGCTCCCGATTGAATAAAAAGAAGAGCTGGGCCTTTGTCGTATTTGCCTTCGGTTTTTACACTTAGTTTGAGCTTATCTTTAAGTAAAGAATACCTTTTTTGAATTTTTGCTGC
>JAUWYS010000029.1 GCA_030615715.1 bacterium | reverse complement strand
CGTGCTTTAACAAGGTATCAACAATCCTGATAATGGGGAGCTCTTGAGCTTGTTTTTCTAATTCAATTTTCTCCCCAACCACTTCTTCCTCTTTGATTTCCTTTACCTCCCGGGCTTCCTTTTTGATAAGTTCGCCAAATTCTACCTGTAAGCTTTCTTGATATTGAGCTAAAACATTCTTGACGCTCTGGGGGGTGGTTAATCTTGGCAAAATTTTCAAATCAGCTTTCTTTTTAATAAACTCAATGGTCTTTAAATCCTCTGGGTCAAGCATGGCCACCTCCAAATTTCTCCCCTTTTTTCTAAAAGCAACAATGTGGTGGGACCTGGCAATAGGTTCTGGAATAATTCTCAGAACCTCAGGCGCCACCGTTTCTTTTTCTAAGTTGACAAAGGGAATCCCTAAAATATAGGCCTCCAATCTTATCAGGGTTTCTTGGGAGATGACACCCTGACCGACCAAAACATCACCAACCCATTGGCCTTTTTTTTGGGCGAGCTTTAAAACTTTGTCAAACTGGTCCTCTTTTACTAAACCAGCATCTAAAAGAAAGGCTTTTAATTGTTGGGACTCCACCCTCATAAAATTAAATCCCAAATCCTAATGACCAATGACCAATCAAGTCCCAAAATCTAAAAATTGGGATTTGGTTAATGGGGCTTACCCTTCGAGGGCTTTTTTTACCTTCTCCACTACCTCCTGCAAGGTATAATTTGCTTTAACCAGGTAGGTTTTAGCTCCCAACTCTAAAGCTCTACTAATCTCCTCCATTCTGCCGATATTGGTTAAGATAATGACTGGTATCTCTTTTGTTTCTGGATCTTCCTTTATTTTCTCCAAAACTCCAAAGCCATCCATCTTGGGCAAGATAAGGTCAAGCAAAATAAGATCTGGTTTTTTGCTCTTGGCAAGCTTCAGACCGAGTTCTCCATCCATGGCACTAACCACTTCGTAACCTTCTCTCTTTAAAATATCTCCAAAGGTCTTTTGCAGGGCTGATTCGTCTTCCACAAATAATATCTTTTTCATGATTTTATTGGCATGGTAAACCAAAATGTCGAACCTTTATTTGTCTCGGAGGAAAAACCAATCTCTCCTCCTAATAATTTTAGAATTTGCTTGTTAATGTAAAGGCCCAAGCCTGACCCTTCAGTTTGATATTTCAAGACATTCTCTGAACGAAAGAACTTTTGGAAAATAAATTTTTGCTCCTCTTTGGGAATACCAACACCGTTATCTTGGATTTCAAAATAAATTTTCTTGGCTCCTCTTCTGATTTTTATTTTTACCTCTCCCTTATTTTTGATATAACGGATGGCATTATCTAAGAGATTTTCCACAATCTGCTCCAACCAGAGAGAATCACTCAGAACCTTGGGCAGGTTTTTGGGGGCTCGGAGCTCCACTCTAACACTGGAGGCATCAGCCAAGGGCTTGAACTTCAAAATTACTTTTTTAGTTAGAGCTCCCAAAGAAATTTCTTCTTTTTTCAGGGGTAATCTCCCGGTTTCTATCCGGGATACCGTTAACAGGTCGTTGATTAAATCTCCCATCCTCTGGGTGTTCTCTTCCAAAATCTTGAAATATTCAAGTTGTTTTTCTTGGATCTTTCCTAATTTTCCTGAGATTAAAAGTTCCAAAGAATAGCGAAGGTTGGTCAGGGGAGAACGTAACTGATGAGAAACTACGCTGATAAACTCTGTTTTCATCCGAGAGGCCTCAGCCATCCTCTCAAAGCTTCGAGTAATAATAAAATCAAGAATCAGCAAAACAAAGGCAATAACCAACACAACCAAGGCAACTATTTTGGGGTCTCCAACTTGATAGGCGGCAATAGAATAGGTAGCCAAAATCACCCCAATAATAATCACTCCCATTAAGAGGAAAAGAAACTGAGGACACTGCCAAAGAGAGACCCCCCATTTTTTACAGGAAGTAAGAGGATTTAAACTCTCTAAAATCTTTTTTGCTATTGGTGCCATTGTTTAATTGTAAGAACCTGCTCGTTTCGCTCGCAGAACTTTGAAATTACTTCGCTCAGTCCAAATTCAAGAATAAATTCTTTAATTTCTTCTTCGCTTGTAATTATAACACAAAACTATTTAATAAAAAAATAACAACATCGCAACATTGACTAACAACCAAAAATCAGCTAAAATTATTTCAGTTGTTAGCGGGGCATGGTGTAATGGCTAACATATCCGCTTTGGGAGCGGACGATTCCCAGTTCGAGTCTGGGTGCCCCGACTGCGGGGGTAATTCAATTGGTAGAATGCCACTTTTCCAAAGTGGTCGTTGCGGGTTCGAGGCCCGTCTCCCGCTCTAAAACAAAACCCGCCTCTAAAGGGACGGGGTTTTGTTTTCTATAAGATTTTTCTTACTTGACAGCGTCCTTCAAGCCTTTACCTGCTTTGAATCTCGGTACATTCTTGGCTGGAATTTTGATGGTAGCTCCAGTCTGAGGATTGCGGCCGATTCTGGCCTTTCTCTTTGAAACTTTAAAAGTTCCAAAGCCAGTTAAAACTACATCTTTGCCTGCCTTCAAGTTGCTGGCAATACCGTCTAAGATGGTATTTAAACAATCGCTGGCACACTTTTTGGAGCATTCGGTAGCTTTGGCTATTATTTCAGCCAAATCTTCTTTGGTTACTTTTGCCATTTTTTTAATTATGAAATTAGCTTAGTCTATCGACCTTTGTCTGCTTATTTTCGGAATACAATCTTATACCTTGCCGAAATCAAGGTTCTGCCCGCAGGCAGGTTCTTATATGCGAAGCATTCAAGGTTCTGCCGAAGGCAGGTTCTTATATAATAATTATACTGCTTCTTTCAAGGTAAACAAGTCAATAAGGGTTATCTGGCGTATTCTATCACTCTGGTCTCCCTGATGACATTAACTTTTATCTCACCGGGATAATTAAGTTCTTCTTGAATTTTACCGGCAATATCTCTGGCCAGCTTGTAAGCCTCAAGATCTCCAATCTCTTCTGGACGGACAAAAACCCTGACTTCTCGTCCAGCCTGAATAGCATAGGTCTTCTCCACGCCCGGGAAAGAGATAACAATATCTTCTAATTCTTTTAATCTCCGAAGGTAATTCTCTAAGGTGTCTTTTCTGGCTCCTGGTCTGGCGCCTGAAATTTGGTCAGCAACCTTGACCAAAATTGCCTCAATGGTTTCTGCGGTATACTCTTCGTGATGAGCTTTCATGGCTTCAATCACTTCCTGGTCAATTCCGAACTTCTCTAAAATTTTTATGCCGATATCAACGTGGGAACCTTCAATCTCGTGGTCTACGGACTTGCCAATGTCGTGCAAAAGTCCGGCCTTCTTGGCTATCTTGGAGTCAGCTCCCAGCTCATCAGCTAATCCTGCCGCTAAGTGAGCCACCTCAATTGAATGTAAGAGGACGTTCTGGCCATAGCTTGACCTAAAATACAATTTCCCCAAAAGAGAAACAACCTTAGGCGGCAGGTCAAGAATCCCTAAATCGTAAGCTGCGCTCTTGCCAAATTCTTTTATCTGACCTTTAACCTCTTCTCTGGCTTTCTCTATTTGCTCTTCAATGCGAGCCGGTTGAATTCTGCCATCCTGAACTAACCGCTCCAGGGCAATTTTGGCAATATGCCTTCGGATGGGACTGAAACCGGAGATAATCACCGTTTCTGGAGTATCGTCAACCAAAATCTCCACCCCGGTCAACTTCTCAAAGGCCTTAATGTTTCTTCCCTCTTTACCGATAATTCTTCCCTTAATTTCATCCGAGGGAAGATTCAAGGTAGTGGTGGTTATTTCTTGAGCCTGACTTAAGGCATATTTCTGGACGGCTCCGGCTATTATCTCTCGGGCTCGCTTCTTGAATTTCTCCTCACCCTCTCTTGATAATTTTTGCATTCTCTCTTGCAATTCTCCTTCATATTCTCTCTCAATATTCTTCAAGAGTTCCTCTCTGGCTTCTCGGGCAGAAAGATGAGCAATTCTTTCCAGCTTCTTCTGGATTTCCTCTCGGGCTCCGAGCAACTTCTCCTTCATCTCCTTAAGCTTTTTTAGGTTCTGGACAAATTCTTTTTCTCTCTCTTCAAAAGAAGAAATCTTTTGGTCCAAAATATGTTCTCTCCTGAAAAGCACCTTTTCTGTCTTTAAAAATTCTTTCCTTCTTTCATCTGTTTCTTTCTGGGCTTCAGAAATGGTCCTGGCTGCTTCCTGACGTGCCTGAGCCAAAATCTCTTCACTTTCCTGTTTGGTCTGTGAGATTTTCTTTTGAAGTTTCGCCTCTATGGTTCCCTTTCTCTTTTTGACAATTGATTGCCTGGCATAGTATCCCAGAATTGTTCCCAAAGCCAAACAAACAAAACCTACAAAAAGTAGAGTAACTTGATTCATGTTTTAAATTGAAATATTGGTAAATTGACATAAATGATACTTAGGGTATCAAATTAGCTACCAAATTTCATTGGTTAATTTCAATAACCAATCTTAGCAAAAAAAATCCCCCTTGT